>JBGPAN010000408.1:0-4412 GCA_041480785.1 Bacteroidota bacterium
CAACAAACAGGCTGAACATCGAATCTGGCTCAAATACGGCGGAGGGAAGACCGAACTCGTTTGTTACTCATCGACTGCAAGGCGATAGCCTATTCCCGACTCGGTCAGAAGGAGCTTTGGATCTGAGGGATCGTCCTCAATTTTCTTGCGTAGTTGTCCCACGTACACTCGCGTGTATTGCGTCTCCTCCGCGTGGGTGGGGCCCCACACTTGCTCAAGGACGAACCGATGAGTCAGAACTCTTCCTGCGTTCTTGACGAACAACGCGAGCACGGCATACTCTGTGGCCGTAAGTTTGACTATGTCGTCCCCCTTCCTGACAACACGGGAAGAGAGGTCTACCGACAGACCGTGAGAAACGAAAACAACTTTCTCCTCAAGTGTTAGCCGGTGACGCAGAGCCGCACGGACGCGCGCCAACAACTCGCCGGTCCGAAATGGCTTCACCAGATAGTCGTCTGCTCCGGCATCCAAACAACCAACAATATCATCTTCTGCACTCCGGACAGACAACACGAGCACAGGAACCGTGGACCACTCGCGTATTTTCTTTAGGACTTCCGAGCCATCCATGTCAGGCAGACCGAGATCGAGGATGACCAGTTCAGGTCGGTCTGATGCCGCTCGGACCACACCCTCGCTTCCAGTCGAGGCAGTGTGAACAGAAAATCCATTTGTCTCTAGTGTCAACTGAAGCAAACGCCTCATCTGAGGTTCATCATCAATAACAAGGATGACTGGCTTGGACGTCATTGGGGCTTCGGCTCAGACTGAAGAGATTCATTCTTGAGGGGAATACGAATCGTAAATTCTGCCCCTCCGGCAGCCCGGTTCTGCGCAGTAATCGATCCTCCATGCGCTTCTACAAATCCCCTGACAATCGCGAGTCCCAAACCCGTCCCACCTGTGCTGGCGTTAGGAGCACGATAGAATTTGTCAAATATCCTCGGCAGCACGTCTTGAGGGACACCTGGGCCAGTATCAGCAACTACGATGACGCCCTCTCCATTCGAAACAAATGAATCAACAGCGATAGTTGTCCCAGCGGGCGTATGCACGACTGCGTTATGAAGGAGATTCACCAGCACCTGCTCCATCAATCCGAAATCGAGCTTCATGAGCGGCATGTCATCCTGAATGTTGACGGTTACTGGATGAAGAGCAAGTTCCCTCTCAAGCTCCTTCGTTGCACCATGGATGACATCACGGATGTCACTCCAGTCGAGCTTGGGCTGTAGCATTCCCGATTCAAGCCTTGTCATATCAAGGAGATGCGCGACAAGCCTATTCAACCTTTCTGCCGCTATGTGAATTTCCTTTGCGTAATCGAGGTTCGGAGTACCTGAGGGAGCTGCGACATCACGCATGAGGTTTTCTGAAGCCCCCATGATCGTGGCAACAGGTGTGCGCAGTTCGTGAGACACTGAACTGAAGAGGGTTTTGTAGAGCCTTTCCGATTCTTCAATGACGATCGATTTCTTCGTGTATTCATTCAGGAGCTCCCTTTCAACCGCCGAAGCAATCTGAGTGATGAAGTTCTCAAGCAGCGATTCCTGGTCAACGCCCAGTTTCCGGTTCTCGCGCAATCGAACGCTGATCACACCCAATGGGTACCGCGGGCCGGAAATCGGATAGTAAGTCGCTTGAGCGAACGGCAGTGTGTCCGTGTTTTTTCCGGCCGGTTTTTCATTCCAATAGACCCACGCTGAGACACTGATCTCCTTGGCGTCCGGGATCATCGAACTTGCAGGATGGGGCTGAGGACTGAGATCACCATCTGCTTCACCCAGGAAGACCGCGACGTCCGCTTCAAAGTGCTTTGAAATGTTTGTGACAGCCGCCTTGATGACTTCATCTTGTGAATGAGCCGACGAGAGATCCTTCGCCAGGGCAAAGAGCGCCGACGTTCTTTCTTCACGTTGTCGGGCTGCCTTGTCCCTGCCCCGAAGTCGGGCAGAGAGCACGCCGGTGACAGCCGCGACGATGAAATAGATCCCGAGCATCATCATATCTTCGAGGTGACCGACCGAAAACGTGAAGAGCGGAGGAATGAAGAAGAAGTCCCAGGCGAGCGCCCCGACGCCGGCAGCGATGAGGACCGGGCCGGGCCCCATCCTCAAGGGGAGCAAAGAAACTGCAAGAAGAATGATCAAGGAGACCGCCCTATATCCTCCAATCAGAGGTGTGAGGGGAAAACAGATGAGCGCGGTCAGCAGCACGAGCGCTGACGACAGGAGATACTGAGCGTAACCTGATTCGATCTGCGGAAACACGAGGTGGTTTTTCTGCTGCTCAGTCTCCTCCTCCCGTGCCACGATATAGATGTCAAGGTCATGAGTTCTTCTCAGGAGATCATCGACGAGTCGTGAGCCACGGGAGAACCGGCGCCGCCTCGGGTTGCCGATGAAGATCTGGCCAGCATTCTGCTCGCGTGCAACGCGGATAAGAGCGCCGGCGATGTCCTCATCCGAAGTAATGATTGTCTCGGCTCCGAGCTCGCGCGCGACTTTCACATTTTTCAGGAGCTGATCTTTCTCCTTCTCATCTGACACCGCGGACGGTTCGACATAGACCACCACCCAGGACGCATCCATGGTGTACGCAAGTCTTCTCGCCCAGCGTATCAGGGAGATCGAACGGGGACTTGGACTGATCCCCACCACCAAGCGCTGACCGGATTTCCACGGTCCTGGGATCCGTTGCCGCTGCATATAATCTCGCAGCTGCCTATCGACTCGCTCTGCGGTGATGCGCAGTGACATTTCGCGCAAGGCAGTCAAATTTCCTGTGCGGAAAAAATTCTCGATAGCTTGCCTGGAACGCTCAGGTGTGTAGACCTTGCCTTCCGCAAGTCGTTTGAGCAGTTCATCTGGCGAAATGTCGAGGATTTCAACTTCATCCGCGGCCTCGAACACAGAATCCGGCACTGTCTCATGAACGGTCGTTCCCGTGATTTGGCCGACCGCCTCCGCCCTGCTTTCGAGGTGCTGGACATTGAGTGTCGTGAAAACATCGATGCCGTTATCGAGCAGCTCGAGTACGTCCTGATATCGTTTTGTGTGTCTGCATCCGGGCGCGTTCGTGTGGGCCAACTCGTCCACGAGCACGAGCTTTGGTCTGCGCGCAAGGACAGCGTCGAGGTCCATTTCTTCGAGGATTGTTCCTCGATACTCGATGGTTTTCCTGGGGATAATGGAAAGACCGGCTAGAAGGGCTTCTGTCTCAGGTCGCTTGTGTGTCTCCACATAACCGACGACGACATCGCCCCCCTTCGCTATTTCCCCATGCGCGTCCTTCAGCATGTCATAGGTTTTCCCCACACCCGCGCACATGCCGAAAAACACCTTGAGCTTTCCCTTCTTCTCCTTCTCTTCCTCTTTTTGGAGAAGCTTGAGGAGGGTGTCGGGATTAGGCCGTGATCTGTCAGAAGTCATTTGTCAGTAATATAGAAAGATTCAGTGTCAGAATCATGGCGGCACACAGCCGCAAATCTCAATTGAGTCGTCTTAGAAGCAAACAAGAAGCGCACCGACAAACCGCGTTTCAGATTTCACCAAGTCCGGCGTCCATCCCACCGGCAGAGGAGTATTGTTGTTACCGTCAGGCGAGGTCACACCCGCCGGGCCAGCGAAGTATGGAACATCCGCCTCGCGGTGAACGACTTGGAGGCGAAAGGTCAGGAAATCGTTCGGCATCAAATCCACGGTCGTCGAACAATCCCACCCATGAAACTGGTCGCCCAGATTGCACTTCCATCCTCTAAAAACGGACGATGAGTGAACCGATGATCCGGTTTTCGCTTGTTACAAGGTCAGCGACGAAACCGGTTGGGTCTCCAATCGGAGGATTCCAACCATTTGGTGATGTGAGTCCGCCATGTCCGGCAAAATAGGGAACAGACGCTTGTCGGTGGACGAATTCAAGACCCCACGTGACGTGTTCGCCGGGCATATACTGAATGTCGGTGGAAAAATCCCAAGCGTCAAACTGATCACCCGGGTTTTGTGTCAGAACTCCTGCGCCGGTTGGTAGTAAGGCCAAATACCGCCCTGGATTGTGCAGCATACCTCCGCCAAAAGTCCAGGCAAAGTGCTCTTGTTCACCAAGCCAAAGACGGTGATAAAACATCCAGCTCAGGAAATTCTGTGCGGGAGTGGTCGCGTCTCCATTGAAAGGCTTCACACCTCCGCCATTCTCAAAACCAATATCTCCGGTAATGGAGAACGCAGCCTTCGGCATAGAACTGCCGGGTTTATCGCGATAACGAATAAGCAAACTGTTATCGCTGTGAAACCGGAAACGTCCGGGCGTATTGGGAGTGTCCCATCCGCCATATGCACTTGCGAGAATGGATATCCATTCTTCGGGGCGATAGACGGTTTGAAAACCTAAACCGGGCTGCTGATTGAACA
>JBGPAN010000409.1:0-4411 GCA_041480785.1 Bacteroidota bacterium
GCTTCATCCATCTTCAGGCACACCTGCGGATGAAACAGATCCTAACACCGGACCAGATCAAACGATACTCGGAACTCAGAGGACATGAAGCAAAGCACGAAAACTAAAGATCCTTTGACCCGGGTTACACGCGAGGTCTTACTCAAAGCCAAGCAGTACGGCTTTTCGGACAGGCAGCTTGCGCACATCTGGGGAACCACAGAGAAGGCTCTCCGCCAGCTTCGCAAGGAAATGGGCGTGATTCCGGTATATAAGACTGTCGACACGTGTGCCGCCGAATTCGAAGCTCATACCCCGTATCACTACTCGACGTACGATCAGGAAAACGAATCGGTCCGATCAGACCGGAGGAAGGTCATCATTCTTGGCGGCGGGCCAAATCGGATAGGTCAGGGCATTGAGTTTGACTATTGCTGCGTCCATGGCGTCTATGCCCTCGCAGAAGAGGGAATCGAAACTATTATGATCAACTGTAATCCCGAAACGGTTTCGACGGACTACGACACGACGGACAAACTCTATTTTGAACCGCTGACGCTCGAAGATGTTCTCAATATCTACGATCATGAACAGCCGCTCGGAGTGATCGTGAGTTTCGGCGGTCAGACGCCGCTCAAGATCGCCAAGTCCCTCGAAGAGCACGGCGTCCGGATTCTTGGTACTTCCTCTGAAGGGATTGATATCGCCGAAGACCGCGAGCGTTTCGGTGCGTTGTTGCGAAAGATGAAGATTCCACATCCTATGTACGGGACGGCGTATTCTGTAGCCAACGCGATCCTGGTAGCAGAGCAAATCGGTTTTCCTGTGCTCATCCGTCCATCGTATGTTCTTGGCGGACGGGCCATGGAGATCTGCTACAACAGCGATGCTGTGCGCATGTACATGAAGAAGGCCGTGGATGTATCTCCCGAGCATCCTGTGCTTATCGATAGGTTCCTGGAGGATGCATTTGAGTTCGATGTTGATGCCGTTTGCGATGGAAAGGATGTTCTCATCGGCGGCGTTATGGAGCACATTGAGGAAGCAGGGATTCATTCGGGCGACAGCTCATGTGTCTTGCCTCCGTACATGATTTCTCCGAAGAATCTTGAAGATCTCAAGCTCTATACAGTCAGGCTAGCCAAAGCGCTCAAAGTCATCGGCCTCATCAATGTGCAGTATGCGATGAAGGACGGGGTTGTCTACGTGCTCGAGGTAAATCCACGCGCATCTCGAACCGTTCCGTTCGTGAGCAAAGCAGTCGGACTTCCACTCGCCAAAATTGCGGCGAAAGTGATGATCGGCCGAACGCTCGAAGACCTTGGTGTAAGAGATTTCGACTATCAGAAGGTAAAACATATCTCCGTGAAAGAGGCTGTCTTTCCCTTCTCCAAGTTCCCGCGTGTTCCTGTTTTTCTAGGACCCGAAATGAGGTCAACCGGAGAGGTCATGGGGATTTCGTCCGATTTTGGAGCTGCAATTGCGAAGGCCCAGATGGGTGCCGGAAACACGCTTCCGACGGAGGGAAAAGTATTTATCAGCGTCAACAATAGTGACAAGAATGATATCACACTTGAAATAGCGAGAGGATACGAGCGACTAGGGTTTTCCTTTGTTGCCACTGAAGGTACGTGCAGGTTCTTGCGCGAGCATGGCATAGGATGCGAACCCGTATTTAAGGTGAACGAAGGTCGGCCAAACATTGTCGACCTCATCAAAAACGGCGAGATCAAGCTTGTCATCAATACTCCGCTTGGCGAAGAGTCCCGCTACGACGAATACTCAATAGGCTGGGCGGCCATCGAACAAAAAGTATCCTTCATAACGACCCTCTCTGCAGCAGCTTCAGCAGTTAAAGGTATCGAACAGCAAAAAAGCCACGGCATCGAGGTACGCAGCCTGCAAGAATACCAGAGGGAAATCTAGGCGCAGGCAGGTGATTGTCTCGAATCTCTGGCCAAAAACCTACCTTTTGACACCTCTATTTTTCTTTCCGACGTCTAAATAAGAGCTCTATTCTCGATCCTGACTTCGCTGTCGAGGAGAGGGATTGCCGTTACTGTGATTTGCCTGAGAATCGAGCCTTTTTCTTCGATCTTCTTGACTTATTTGCAGTATTAAACTAAATTTGGATGTTAATAGAATCATCTCAATCTGTACTTTAAGCTCGGAGGCTTAGGTGCTTGGAATGGCGATAGTGTGCGGAGGGTTCGAAATGGGGCGGAAATTCGTTCACGCTGGAGCGTTTCTGGCAATCATTTTCTTCGCCGGTGGGCTCAGTAGTCGGCTTTGTGGCCAGAATCTGCCGGGTCCAATTGCCAACATCGCAGAACAGCAAGACTACGCTTTCGCAGACGGTCTCTTCAAAGATGGATTGTTTCAGATCGCCTTTGAACAATTCGGCAAGTTCGTCAACAAATATCCGCAGAGTGCCCGGCTGGTTGATGCTCAATTCCTCAAAGCGGAGTGTCTGTTTCAACTGGAGCAGTATCCAGCTGCGGCCCGGGAAATGTCGGATTTCGTCAAGCAATATCCGGCCTCCAACCTCTCAGACAATGTCCGATTTCGCCTTGGTGACTCTTACGTGAAACTGAGGAAGAATGCAGACGCAGTTGAGGCATACAAGTCGATCCTGGACCATCCAAAGAGTCCGTCGTTTGCCGGTGAAGCCGCATATTGGATCGGCGAGATATACTTCAAAGATGCGGACTACAGTAACGCACTGAAGTACTATACATTGTCCTATGAAGGATTTCCGGGCAATCGACTTCAGGACTACGCCGCGTATTCGGCCGCATGGACAAATGAGAAAAAGGGGGACTACGCAAAGGCGGCGGAGTGGTATCGGATCGTAATCGACAAGCTTCCGAAAAGCTCGCTGGTGCCATCTTCTCGCGTGAAGATGGGAGAGTGTTATTATTCTACCAAAGACTATGCTCGGGCGATCCAGGAACTGACCACGGCGAAAGCCGCAATAGACTCCTTGAACCTTCGGGGTGAGGCTGACTACCTCATCGGAGAGTCATACTACAACCTGGGGCAGTATGACAAAGCTCAGAAGCAGTACGAAGGGTTCCTGAAAGACTACCAGGGTCATCGGTTGACAAATGAGGTGCAATACGCACTCGCCTGGACTCTTTTCAAAGAGCGTCAATTTGACATGGCTGCCGACGCTTTCAACAAGTTGTCCGGCTCGGACAGTCAAATGGGACAGGCTTCTTTATACCGAAAAGGTGTGGCAGAGAAACTTGCGGGAAAACGGCAGGCGGCGATGCAGACCTTTGCCACAGTGGTTTCCCGTGACGGATCAGGCGGATATGCTGACAATGCTCTCTATGACACCGGATTGATGCTGTTTGAAGACAAAAAGCCCGCTGAAGCGAAGAGCTTGTTCGCGAAGGTGGTTGGGGAATTTCCGACGAGCGACGTCATTGCGGATGCATCGATGATGTTGGGAGAGTGCTATGTAGCAAACGCCGCATTCGATTCAGCAAGAGTTTCGTACGAGAGGGCACTTTCGATCTCCGACGTCTCATTCGAAACGAAGATCACGTCGTCATTTCAGCTGGCCTGGTGTCTGATGAAGCTCGGGAAATCGAAGGAGGCTGCGGCTGGATTCTCGAAGTTCATTGCTTCTTATCCCAATCATCCGAAGTCAGCGGAAGCCTCGTATTGGCTTGCAGAGTCTGAATACCAGGCTGGAGATTTCCGGAATGCCCTGAAGCAGTATCAGTCGATTGTCAGCGCCGCCAATCATCCTCGACGCGAAGAAGGGATGTACGGCATCGGCTGGACGTACTACAAGCAAGGAGGTTTCCCGAAGGCCATCGGTGCTTTCGAGCAACTGATTGTCGCGTATCCTTCCGGCAAATTCTCGTTCGATGGACGACTCCGGCTCGGGGACTGCTATTTCCAGCAAAAGGACTACAAGAAGGCTGCGGGAGCTTATCGGACGGTCATTCGTTTGTTCCCCAAGAACGAAGGGGCTGATTATGCGATGTACCAGCTTGGTCAGACCTACTATCGATCAGGGGATCACGAGCAGGCCTCGGATCAATTCGATGCGGTGATCAAGACCTACCCCAGCTCATCACTTGCTGATGACGCGCGATATGCTCTTGGTTGGATCAAGTTCCAACGCAAGGAGTACCTCGCAGCAGTCAAGGATTTTCAGTTGACGATTGCCAACTACCCGGCGAGTGAGCTCGTTCCAAGGGCCTACTACAGCATCGGCGATGCGTACTATAATCTTCGTCAGTATCCCGCTGCCGAGAGCAGTTACCGTCAAGTGATCCAAAGATTTCCGAAGAGTCCCCTCGCAGCCGATGCATTGAAGGGCATCCAATACTGTCTGGTCGCTCAGGGAAAGAGCTCTGAAGCTGTGAGCGTCATCGAGTCATACGTCAAGGAAAATCCCTCTTCTCCGAACAAA
>JBGPAN010000410.1:0-4407 GCA_041480785.1 Bacteroidota bacterium
AGGTAACATATATCGGCTACTCACCGACAACGATTTCGAACATCCGGGTGAACTCCACCATTACCACCACGCAGGATTTCAAGTTGGCGAGCTCGGCTGTTCAAATTCAAGCGGTTGAAATTATCGCAGAACGGCCGCTGATTCAGCGTAACACCACCAACACGATCCGTGTCACGCAGCAGGAAGAAGTGCAGTACTTGACGGCCCGTAGCGTCCAGAACATCGTTGCTCTCTCTGCAGGAGCAGTACAGCAGGGTGGAACATTGTATGTTCGTGGCGGTCGCGCTGGTGAAGTCGGTTACTATGTCGACGGAGCAAATGCGACGAACCCCTTGTTTGGTACGGAAAGCTATAGCGCAATTCGGGAAGCAATCGATGAGGTCCAATTGCAGACGGGTGGTTTCACCGCAGAACTCGGCGGTGCGAACTCCGGTATCGTCCGTACGACGACACGAACCGGAGGATCCCAGTTCAAGATTTCTCTTGATTACCTCACAGACGATTTTGCAAAACCTGGGACCAAGTTCCTGGGCACGTCAGCGTTCGGTTACAAGAACGGTGTCGGGACAATCAGCGGCCCGATCATCAATGGCATCCGGTTCTTCGCTGCCGGACAGATGAACTACTTCCGCGATCGGCAGCAGATGTGGCTGACGCCGTTCGAATTCGACAACATTGTCGATGACGGTCTGAACATCGCCAACAACGCGGGCAAGGCGTTGCCCGGGCCGATCAAATTCCTTGAGAACAGCAAGCCCAACGACTTTCTGCAGGATATCCAGGGGCAAGGGAACATTCTGTTCGATCTGAAACAGCTCGTGAATGCGCCGGTCAAATTGCGCGTGAACGCGCTCTATGACATCAACACATCGAACAACAACGCGACCTGGCCTAACGCCCTTAACAACACGTTCCTCAATCCTGCCAAGTATTCACTGAACAAGACCATAACGTTTTCTGGCGGAATCAAACTCACGCATATCGTCAGCCAGACAACGTTCTATGAAGTTGGCGTGTCAATGCAGAGCAGGAGCGCGAAAACGTATGATAAGACTTTTGAGGATAACTGGTACAAGTACTCCGACAGCGCTGCCAACGCCGATGCAGGCTTCGGGACAGGAGTCAACTCGTGGGTGAACCGGTATGCAGGTCCCCCGCAAATGAGCATCATCCAGAAATTCCTTTTGAACGATCCCAATACTCCGATCAACGCCTACTCGAAAAACGCCCAGTCGAGTATCAGTGCAACAATTGACTTCACGTCTCAGATCAATTCGCGGTGGGAGTTGAAAGCAGGCGGCAGCATTGACACGTGGACGATGCGGGCGTATTCCGTGAACAACATTTCCAGCCTCCTGACCTTCCTGGATCCAACAAAGGACGGCGTATGGGACGCGGACAATGTCGTATACGGATCTGACGTTGCAAAAGGCTATGCCGTCGACGAAAGGCTTCGTCGTGCACGGTGGTTCAGTGCGGGAGCCATCAATACGTACGGTTACGATTACAAGGGTAATCAGACGGATGGGTTTGATATTGGGAATGCCACAGCCGACAAACCGTACAAGCCGACGTTTGCATCAGCCTACCTTCAGAACAAGTTCGAGTTCAATGATCTGATTCTGAATTTTGGTCTCAGATATGAATTTGTCGACCCCAAGATGCTGATGCTCGATCCGACGCTTAATACGACAACGAATCAGGTAGATTACGAGAATATTCCGATTGACCAAGAGACGAATCTCATAGACGAGAGCCAGCTGAAGAATAGCCCCTCCTTCAGCTACCTGCTTCCCCGCCTCAGCTTCTCGTTCCCCGTTTCGGACAAGACGGTGTTCTACACGCAGTTCGGTAAGTACGTCCAGATGCCGAGTTTAAACCAGCTGTACAACTCGACGCGGAATTTCAGCAACTGGATGAATCCCAATACTCGCACATTCTCCAGCGGAGCCCTCGGATTCAGTGCACAACCTGAGCGCACAACACTGTTCGAGGTTGGCATTCGTCAAGTGTTGACGCCGAATCTGGCATTCACACTCACCGGATTCTACAAGGATGGAAAAGAACAAATCCAATTGCGGCGTCTGTATAATTCGGTTGGCAATCCGATCACCTTGGCCTATCAAAACACAGACTTCAGTACGGTCAAGGGGCTTGAGTTCACAATTCAGCTGCGCCGCACAGAGCGACTGCAGGTGAACCTGAACTACACGTTGTCGGATGGCCGCGGCACGGGTGCCAGCTCCGGTTCAAACGCTGTCGCAACATCGGACGTAATGTCGGCGCGGTTCCCGAACTTCGTCGCACCACTGCCATACAACCAGACTCACCGCGGATCGTTGATCTTCGACTACCGGTTCGCGAAGGGCGATGGCGGTCCGGTCCTCGAAGGTTTGGGTGTCAACCTGCTGATGTCGTTCAACAGCGGTCACCCATACACAAAGATTCAGGAGCCGTTAAGTCTGGGCCAGGCGAGTGCATGGAACATTGGTGTATGGCCGCTACAGGATGCCCGCTCCCGTATTCCGGTTGAGCCGGTCAACAGTTCGACGACACCATGGGTTTTCAACCTCGATATGAATGTCAGCAAGATGTTCTTCATTGGCGGAATGAACTTCGAAATTTACGCGAACATTCTAAACCTGCTGAACACGAAGCAGATCGTCGACGTGTTCCCGAACACTGGAACACCGACTGACGATGGATGGCTGACGACGGCAAATGCGACGCCGTACAAGGCGATTCCGAACTACGAATCATTCTATCGTGCGATCAATCTGGACAATCGTTACTACGTCATGGCGTACCGGGGTGACGTGTACTCGGCGCCTCGCCAGATTCGCATTGGTGCAAAACTGGAACTGTAGGCTAGCAGGCGCTGATGCTGCGATGTGTTTCGCACACGGCGGCTCTGAAGTTCAAAGGAAATCAACTTAGAGAAACTTCTCAAGGAGTTACTAGTATGGTAAAGCGCAAGTTATACATCGTGCTGGTGTTGGCTGCTGTCGGTGCTTTGCTGCTCTGGTCGGTTGCGCTTGGCAAGGACCTACCAGGAAGCAAGACTCAGGCGAATTCGCTGAGCAAAGTCACTGGCACGCCCCAGTACCAGATTCTCAACATCAACAATCTCGTGACGTGGATGCGCGCTGATGGTGAGTCGAACCACTCTCCATCCGGCGGAGTCGGTGTTACCTATCCCGTTGGAACGGCAGGCGTCGTCTACGAAGACGGGTTCGAATGGGGTGCGAAAATATTCCTGGATGCGGCGAAGACCAGAGTCCCCACAGTCCAGCCAGTCCGCGTTGAGGGTTCCACATACCTCGGCAGCGGTTATGTTGGAATAAAGGGGGGCAACGTCACTGGCTTCGGCGCCACGGCAGTGGCACAAAACTCCAATGACGCCGATGTGCGATGCTTCAGAATCCGGCGCGACTACTTTTTCATGGGCGATGCGGAACTGACGTATGACGCTCAAACGACGAATGAACTGGCAAGCCCGACATCAGTCACGCAGACGATGAAGGACAAGATATTTCAACAGTATGATACCGATTGGAAGAACTGGCCGGTTGCGAAGGGTGCTCCGTACATCGACCGCAATGGCATTCCGGGATACCAGGCTCCTCCGCCGTTCACCGCTGCCTTCACGCCCGATATGCTCATCAGTGGCAAGTACGATGAACCAGGTGTGGCTGGTGCAGACCCCGGCTCTCCTGCAGACCAGGTCATTTGGACTGTCTACAATGACCTTGATGGCAGCCAGTCTGTGAAATTCACCGGATCACAGCCCACAGGTGTGGAAGTTCAAAAGACCGTGTGGGGATACAAGCGAACTGATGCGATGGGCAATATCTATTTCAGCCGCTATCGCATGATCAACAAGGGTGGAGTGGATGTCGGTGGTGGTGTGAGGGGATCATTCTGGCTCGACAGCCTCTATGTCTGCCAGTGGTCGGATATCGATCTTGGCGATTCCGGCGAGGACCTGACGGGCTGCGACTCGACCATGAGCCTCGCGTTTACATATAACGGCTTTGCGGTGGATTCTTACTTTCAGAAGTACAACCTGCCTCCTCCGTGCTCAGGCTATGACTTCCTGGCCGGTCCGGTAGTGGTTTCTGCAAATGACTCGGCAATCTTCAATCTCCAGCGAGTCAAAGGAAAGAAGAACCTTCCGATGTCGTCGTATGTGTACTTCTCCGCTAACAGCCCTTACTCTGATCCAGCCGGACCGGCGAGCACTGCTGGATCTGGCTACAGCTCTTGCGCCTTCCAGTGGTATGCGATGTTGCGCGGGTATGCTCCTGCAGGTGTGTTTGGACAGAACCTCTCCAGATACGCTGTCCCACCGGGCGTTGACCCGAACACAAAGTACATGATGAGCGGCGATCCGGTGGCCCATACAGG
>JBGPAN010000411.1:0-4404 GCA_041480785.1 Bacteroidota bacterium
AAGGATGTCGCCTTCCTTCAGTCCGGCACGATCCGCCACACCACCCGGAACAATCTCGGTGATTGTCACACCTGGCAGGCCCTTGTCGCGGACAAGCCAGCCGCACTGATCATTGCTGGTCGCTTTGAAGAAAAGGACGTTCATTGCGTGGAACATCGTCAGCATCAACACGAAGATTGATGCGACGGAGTAGACTATCCGGACTGTTCGCGGTGAATGAACCTTTGGAAGGTTCTCCATATTAGCCTCTTGGGACAAACGTGTTTCCAGGTACTACGGGGAATGCTTCAATTCGTTACAAATCTCAGAATGCGTAGCCGATGCTGAAATAGCCAAGGAGTGGACCCAGGCTGATTGGATTGTTCAAGAGCTCCTTGCGAAAGAAAAAGCTCTGCCCGAGAGAGAATTCGACAGGCCCGATTGGAGTATCGAGCGCCAACGCGGCGCCAATCCCATGCCGAAGGTCCACGAGCCTCACTTCTGAGGGAGCGGTCCAAATAGACCCAAGGTCATAACGAATCGAGACGTGTGTATCGAAGAAAACCTTGACCGGGAGATGGTAGCGATACTCGAGACTTGCAACCATCAATTGACGCCCCCGGCTGTTGTCCTCCCGGAGACCATAGAAACTCTCTTGTCCGCCCAGTGAGAATTGTTCGGTGATCGGCAAGGTCTCGTCGGCAAACCCAAACCGAATCCTCGGATGGACGGTGTGTCTCCCAAAATATGTCTGATACCAGTCGTACGAGAACCACATTTTTGTGAACCCGACATTCCCCTGCGCCGGCATGAAAGCGGACTCGTAGAAGAAATTCACGAGAACGCCTTTGTGCGGATACGGAAACACGTCCTGATCGTCGACCTTCAGACCGAACTTGATCGAGCCGATCGTGAAATCTCCCGTCGAGAACGATTGACCGAAGAAGCTCCACGCCCGTTGATTCTCCAATCTGCCTTCGACTGTCACACTGCCAAGACGCTGCAACTGCATGCCGAAGGCGACGGACCCTCCTTGCTTCAACTCGCGATACTCTCCAATTCTGACACGATTCCAATCTCGGAGGTCACCGAGCGGCTCTTCTCCATAGACGTTCACATCGTGCAGTGCATAGTACCCCTTGAGACTAAACGTCAGATAGGAATTGAAGATTCTTGTGGAGGTGAACTCAGTCAGGAAGCTGCGATTGCGCGATCCGACAAGCGTGTGAAATCCGAGTTCGGCGCCAATGCCCCCCAGGTTTTCGTCACGAATGTCTACGGAAGGTTGAACGCTCCGTTCGTTGTCGATCCTCAACCCCAGACGGATAAGCTCCGTGCTCCGCTCCCGCACCTTGATGGTCACCACCTGGTGTTCACCCTGCACCCCCTCCTGCTGCGTCCCAATGGAGACTTGCTCAAATAGATTTGTGCCATACAGGTTGGAGATGCCGCTGCCGATTTTTCGGACTTGGAACACATCGCCTTCGTTCCAAGGAAGCTCGCGCCAGATCACATAGTCCTTCGTTTTGCTTGTGCCTTTGATGTCCCTCCGATACACGACCCCCTCGTCGATCCGCACGTATGCTTTTCCTGATTCCCGGTCCAGAACGGCTTCCCGGATTCTCGCGAGAGAGTACCCGCGATCGCGGTAGATCGAGAGAACGGATTCCAGAGCCTTTCGGCTCTTATGGAAATTGAGCCGATGACCGAGCAACGGCTGGAAAACAGTTTTCAACGTATCAAGACCAACGAGCTTTGTCCCCACAATTTCAACCGAGCGGATGATGGGAGTAGGCACCGCAATTAACTGAAGCGAGGTCGATCCCGAATCTGTTTCTGCATCGATCCGGACATCTTCAAATTCGCCGGACTGGTAGATCGTCTCGACGAGTGCACGAAGTTTCCGCTCGGGGATCTCACGTTCACGCGCGAGGTTCATGACCGGTGTGAGCCACTGTTGGTCGAGATTCAGGGCATCGAAATTCAGATGCGTATTCTTGAACACTTCCGGGCCTGACCCCTTCGCGGCCTGGTCGTCTTTTTCACGCTGCAAGAGCAACTTGAGATCGTCGACGGCCATCTTCGCTGCAATCTCCCCCTGAAAAATGAGAGAATCGACATTCGTGAAATCATCCGACAAATGACCTCCGAGATTCGGCCGGATGACGATGCTTGCTTTCGCGAGTTGCTGTTGATTCGACAACTGCATGGTGATGCCGAGGATCTGGTCGGCAATCTCCCATGGAGCATTTAACTTCGACGATGGTCTGAGGGGACTCGTGACATCGACGGCAATAACGATGTCGGCTCCCCAATTCAGGGCGGCATCGACAGGAATGTTTGAAACGAGCCCTCCGTCGGTCAATCGTGCGGAGTCGCGCGTGACAGGACTGAACAGCAACGGAACCGAGGCACTGGCACGCAATGCCTCGGTGAGATCGCCGCGGTCGAGAATAACCGACTTCCCCGACACGAGGTCGGTCGTGACCGCACGGAAAGGAATACGAAGATCGTCGAAGCTGGGGTTGGGATGGTAAATACCTTGAAGGACCAGCAAATTCAGATAATTCATCAAGCGCTGTCCTGTCGAAAGCGACTGAGGAAGAACAGGCTCAAGACCCTTGAATCGCACCGTCAGAATACTCCGGTCGGCAGCGACTTTCTGGTCCAGGAATAGGTCCGAACGACGCGCTTCGTCATTGAAGCTCAGCACGTCGTCCCAATTCGTGGTATCGACCATTGCGTGGAGTTGCTCGATCGAATAGCCTGACGCGTACAGAGCTCCCAAGATACTGCCGATACTTGTTCCGGCGATGAAATCTATCGGTATGTCCGCATCCTCAAAAGCTTTGAGGACTCCAATGCTCGCAATTCCACGCGCTCCGCCTCCACTGAGGATCAGGGCAACCTTAGGACGCTTTACAGACTTGAAGGGGAGAAAATTCGGGATATGATCGGGCACTTGACTGAATTCGGGTCGAATCGTCTTGAGAACTTTCGGCGATTGCGCCCGGGCCTCAGACGTCACACCGGGAAACGCGGCGACGAGAAAAAAAGCGCAGAGCAGAAGCACTCGGAGAAAGACAGTGTGAGAGTCGTTTCGCATTGCAGACAAAAATTACCGAAATATAGATGGAATAGCAACGAACGCAAAAGGTCTGACGGCGGGTACCTGTTCACTTGATTTTCGCTCATCTTCACGCTATGTTACACAAGTGATTGCTCTGCCAATTCAATGAATTTCCGGAGCAGCGCAATTCACAATCACGAACGTACTGTCCTCAGGTGCTGCCGCTCAATGACATTCCTCAACCCCCTGGCCCTGTTTGGTCTCATCGCGGCGGCTGTCCCCATCCTGTTGCATCTTCTGAATCTGCGGAAACTGCGAACAGTTGAGTTCAGCACGCTGACGTTTCTCAAAGAATTGCAGAGAACGAGAATCCGGCGGCTCAAGCTTCGCCAGATCCTGTTGCTGATCCTTCGAACGCTCCTCATCCTCCTCATTGTCGTCGCATTTGCCCGACCAACATTGCGGGGCACGCTCGTCGGCAACCTCGGCAGCCACGCCAGGACGAGCGCCGTATTCATCGTTGACGATTCATACAGTATGACAGTGAGCAATGAGCATGGGGAACTTCTGAAGCAGGCGAAGCAAGCGGCAGAGAACATCAATCACCTTTTCACGGACGGTGACGAGATCTACCTTGTCAGGCTCTCTGCGTTAGCGATGACTGCGCCAGATCAGGATGTTGCCATTCGTGATTTCGGACTGCTCAGGAAGAACATCGATGAGATCGGTCCATCTGCCATTCGACGGTCCCTTGAAGACGGCCTGCGGACGGCCTCCAAACTTCTGGCAACCACACGCAATTTTAACAAAGAGGTCTACGTTTTCTCCGATTTTCAGCAGGGCGTTCTGAGCGACGGCCCGGGCGAGACCAGAGCGAAGGAGAGGCTCTTCCCCCCCGAAATCCGGTTTTTCTTTCTTCCCTTCGTCAAACCTGCCATTCAGAACTTCGGAGTGGAATCCGTAGCGATTCCTTCGTCCATCTTTGAACGCGACAAACCCTTTATTATTCAGGCTCAGATTGGCAACTTCTCCGAGAACAGCGTTCAAGACCATGTCGTGGGAGTGTTTCTCAATGGCACAAGGGTTGCCGAACGGAGCATCGACCTTCCAAAGAAATCTTCTGTCCCAGTGGAATTCTCCGTAACCGCCGGTACCGTCGGCTACGTGCAAGGCTTTGTGGAAATCGAAGACGACGACTTCGCGTACGACAACCGCCGGTATTTTGTTCTCCAGATCCCGGATCAGATCCGTGTGCTGCTTGTTGGAGAACCTCGCGAGGTGCAGTACCCCAAGTTCGCGCTTGCGACCAGGACCTCGGAAACCGAGTCTGCACTGACGCTTACAGAGACCTTACC
>JBGPAN010000412.1:0-4394 GCA_041480785.1 Bacteroidota bacterium
CCCACGCGCGAACGCATCGCTTCTCTGAAAAAGTCCCCGAACTCCTTGAGTTCCGCCTCGATGGGTGCCTTAATGCTGTTGAGAGATGCTGTTGTGAAATCCTTCACGATCACCATCCCTCGTCGTCAGTTTCTGAAACGTCCTCTTCCGCCGCCCCTTGCTCCTTTTCTCGCTCCTTCTTCTTGTAGACGTACTTGGCGATGAAGATGCTTACCTCGTACAGTACAAACATCGGTGAAGCCATCAGAAGCTGTGTGACCATATCCGGCGTGGGAGTGACAATCCCCGCGATGAGAAGAATAACGACGTAGGCATGCCTGCGGTACTTGCGCATGAATTCGGCGGACATGATTCCCAATTTGGCGAGGAAGTACGACAGCATGGGAAGCTCGAAGACCAATCCGGTGCCGAGGACAAGAGCCAAGAGAAAAGTGATGTATCGGTCAACCGCTATGTTCAGCGAGATGTTCGCAGTGCCGAAGCCGGCAAAAAAAGTGAGTGCCGTCGGCACGAGAACGAAGTATCCGAATGCGCACCCGCCAAAGAAAAGGAATGATGTCCATCCGACGATCCCGGAGACATAGCGGCGTTCATTGGGCATCAGGCCTGGCGCGATGAACTTCCACAGCCAGAAGAGGGTATTGGGCATGCTCAGAATGAATCCTGAGACTAGAACAGCCTGAATATAGAGCATCACGATACCGTATGGCGCAAGCACCTGAGCTTTCAGTCCGACGGCGAGCAAAGGCGCGAGAAGGATCTTCTGGACAATGAACTCTGCGAAGAGACCGCACAGGATCATCGCCACCGCCAACCCGACAAGAGCCTTCACCACGTGCCAACGCAGTTCCTCGAGATGATCAAGAAACGACATTTCTTTCTGATCAAGACTGAAGCCCTCGGCGTTTTTGCCGCGCAGGATTCGAAGAAGTAGCTGTTTGATCACTGTCTACCTAGCGTGATTGTACCAATTCCCGATAGAGTGGAAACAATGAACAGAGCTGCTCAATGTCTTTGCGGACACTGCTGTACACAGCCTCGTTCCCCATGTTTGTCACCACCCGATCGATGACATCTGCAACAACTTCCATCTCGCGCTCCTTCATGCCTCGTGTTGTGAGGGCAGGAGTTCCGATCCGGATTCCGCTTGTAATCAGAGGGGATTTGTCGTCGAACGGTACACCGTTTTTGTTGACTGTTATGCCGGCAAGGTCCAAAGCTTCCTGAGCATCTTTGCCGGTCACGTTCTTGTTGCGCAGGTCGACAAGCATCAGATGGTTGTCCGTCCCGCCGGAAATGATATTGAATCCCCGCTTGACGAGAGCTGCCGCAAGTGACTGCGCGTTCCGGATAACTTGTTTAGAATACTCAACGAACGATGGCTGCAGATTCTCGCCAAAGGCCACCGCTTTTGCGGCGATAACATGCATCAGTGGTCCTCCCTGAATTCCCGGGATGACCGTGGAATCGATCAACTCTGACATCATTTTCTTGCGACCCGATTTTAGCGCCACAACACCGAATGGGTTCTCAAAATCCTTCCCCATGAGGATCAAGCCGCCGCGTGGTCCACGCAGCGTTTTGTGTGTCGTGGACGTCACCACGTGGCAGTGGGGAAGTGGGTCATTCAACAGCTTGCTGGCAATTAACCCGGCCGGATGAGCGATGTCGGCGAACAAAAATGCCCCGACCTGGTCTGCAATAGCTCGAAATGCTTTGTAGTCGATGTTTCGCGAATAAGCGCTGGCACCAACAGTGATCATCTTCGGCCGTTCCTTCTTTGCCACAGACTCGACTTCATTGTAGTCGATCGTCCCGCTCTCCTTCGAGACGCCATAGGCAACGAAATTGTAGAGCTGACCGGAGAAATTCACCGAGGCGCCGTGTGTGAGATGGCCACCGTGCTGGAGATTCATGCCGAGAACCTTGTCGCCCGGCTTGAGAAACGTGAAGTAGACCGCCATATTCGCCTGAGAGCCGGAATGTGGCTGCACGTTCGAATACTCTGCACCAAAGACCTTTTTCGCTCGGTCACGAGCGAGGTTCTCAGCGACATCAACGAACTCACAGCCGCCGTAGTAGCGCTTTCCCGGATAGCCTTCGGCGTACTTGTTCGTTAGAACCGATCCGAGGGCTTCGAGGACAGCAAGGCTGACGAAATTCTCTGATGCGATAAGCTCGAGTTTGGATTGCTGGCGGTTGACCTCGTTCTGGACCGCATTGAAAACTTCAGGGTCGACACTCTGAAGATGCTGCATAGGTTGTGCTCGCTCTGATGACAATGTTTTTCTGGAAGTAGACTGATTGAGGGTAGTCCGGATTCTGGGAAGGATGAGTTTCTCTGTGAGTCGTGGTTTCTCCCTCCAGGAGAAGTCTCAAATGTCTAGAGTTTTGTCAGTGAATGGATTTTTGCAACTCTCTCCGCGTGCCTTCCCCCTTCAAATGAAGCCGAGAGAAACATCTTGACGATGTCGATGACAGCTTCCCATCCTGTGAGCCGTTCCCCAAGCGTCAGCACATTAGCATTGTTATGCTGTCGGGCAAGCCTGGCAGCTGAGACGGAGTCGCAGGCGGCGGCGCGGACCCCCGTGTGCTTGTTTGCAACGATCGACATCCCGATACCCGTCCCACATACAAATATCCCGCGGTCGCATTGGCCCGTGGAGACAGCTTCCGCGGCAATGTGGCCCCAATCGGGATAATCTGTCAGCGCGTTCGTCGTTGGGCCAAAATCGCGGTAGGGCTGCTGCAACTCATCCAACAGCTTTTTGAGTTTCTCTTTGTATTCAAAGCCGGCATGGTCGCTGGCAAGGGCAATCATAGTCTTTGGCTCCGGCGATGGAAAGATTATTCGTCTTCAACTTTCATGAACCAGATTTCGCTCGCGCTGACGGACAGGGACAGGCGGAAGATCGTATCCCGCTGCAAGTTGTTCGTGGTGGCTCCGCGCGTACCTGCTTGGAGACCGATGTTCAATCGGGTGTCGGGCCCAATAGGGACGCCAAATCCGCCGGTGAGGAAGATCTCGTTGATCCCAGTTCCATTGATGAAGTAGTTTGTCGCGTTGTAGTAGATTCCGGCCCTATAAGCGATTCTTTGCAGAAATGAATCCGTCTCCCGTTGAGGAAGAGCCTCAAATCCAATGCCGAATCGTGCGGAATTCCTCATCTGAGGGATGGAGCTCCCGAAGAACTGGGCATCCTGCCATTGCATGAACGAGGCATCGCCGGTTACGACGTAGCGATTCGCGAAGAGATAGGAGAGTCCGAATCCAAACGAAACGGGAAGATCCACCTTTCCTGATCCAGTCAATGTCGTATCTGTTGATTGGGAGGTCGACAGTATGCTCTCGAGGTCTACGCGCAGAGTCGTGGGGGTCGTCAGCACAACTCCGACGCTCAACGGCTCAAGCGACGGAGAGTTAAACAAGTCTCCGAACCCGTCAAAAATGCTGCCGATTGTAAATGTGAATCCGCCGTAGTAGTCTGAGCGATGGACCTCGCTGCTGAGGAATGTGGGATCGGAGAATGTGAAACTGCCCACCTGGCGGATTCGGCCATAGACGTGGTTCATCTTGGCACCAAACGTCAGTTTTTTCAGCGGCGCGTAAGTAGCGCCAACGCTGATCATGGACAAGCCGCCGGTTCCATAGAAATCCTGCTGCAGCAAGCTGTCGCTGGTTTGCGTTGCATAGTTCACTGTCGAATAGGGCGAAGCCTCAAGCATCATGGCGATCCCGTATTCCCGCGAGATCGGAAAACCAATACCAAGCCCTTTGAACGCACCGCGGGCGTACATACCGCTTCCGTTTGCATCAGTAGAGGCATAGTCTGAGTATTCGAAGCCAGCAGAAAACCTTGTAAATGAGATTCGTGCAATACCCGCTGGATTCAATCTATTCAGAAATCCGTCGCCAATCAGAGAGATACCGGCACCCCCCATTGCGTCGATTCTGCTACCTCCGTAGCGAAGGAGATCGCCAACGCCGAAGCGGCTGTAGATCGGGCCCCCTGCGAACGACATCGAAGTCGATCCAATCGATAGGAGGAGGGTGCAGAGGACAATGCTCAGGGAGTTCGTTTTCATCTTCATGAGCTCGGTCCTACTGGATTAAGGAATAATAGATGGTCAGTTTTGGCTTCAATGTTTTGCTGGCTCCGGCACCGTAGAGGGAAAAGAGGTCGAGAGCGCTCCATTCTTCAAATCCTGCAATGACGAGCCGACGCAACTTAGCACCGACGACCCATCGTTGGACGAAAGAGCCGACGGGGATTTGGTAGACCTTCGCGGTACCAACCTGTGCTCCTTCGCTGATGGATTCGAGATATGTGAGCGTTACACCGTTGTCGTCGACAAAATATGCCCGCAGCGAATCTGCTGTGTAGTAATTAGAC
>JBGPAN010000413.1:0-4390 GCA_041480785.1 Bacteroidota bacterium
CACTCCGCCGGATGCAGGGCATCCACTCCTTCGATCTCGAGATGATTCGTCCCAACACCATCGATTTTCGCGCCCATCGCTTTGAGAAACTGTCCGAGCGCCGCTATTTCCGGCTCCATCGCCGCGTTGTCGATCACCGTTGTCCCTTGTGCAAGAACGGCTGCCATCATCACATTGCCCGTCGCGCCGACACTGGAGACATCAAACACGATGCGAGCCCCGCGCAAGCGCTTTGCCCTCGCCCGGATGTATCCTCCTTCGACTTCGATCTCTGCACCCAGTTTGCGAAGGCCTTCAATATGAAGATTAACGGGCCTGGGTCCCCAGGCACAGCCTCCGGGCAGAGAAACGTCCGCCTGACCAAAACGCCCGATCAACGGACCGAGTACATAGATCGATGCGCGCATCTTTTTGACGTGCTCATACGGCGCCTCGAAGCTCGTAATCGTCGACGAGTCAATGGTGAGCGTATGGCCATCCCGGCTGGTCTTCAGCCCCATCGTCTCAAGCAGTCGGGACATCGTCGCTACATCGCGGAGAATCGGGGTATTGTGGAGCTTGTATTCTCCGGGCGCGAGGATGGTTGCAGGCATCAGAGCAAGCGACGCATTCTTTGAGCCGCTCGCATGTACGGTGCCTCTCAGCTTTTTGCCGCCATGAATAACGAATTTATCCACGCTGGACCTTGTGCGCTGTGAAGGGTCGAGAGTTGATCTGGTTGCGACGAAAATATAACCCATAAACGACTGAAAGGCAAAACACCATTCGCAGGGCTTCGCCTTGTATTTCGTTCTTTTTTTGCCTACAATTTTTGGGAATCAAGCGTCGAACCGAACGGCACGCAACGAACTCAACATCATCGCCGATTCGGTCTGGCACAGAATCCCTTCCCGACTCCTCAGATGATGTACACTCACGGAAGATCTTCGCGAAGGACGACGTATGCCCGTTCAGATCATCGTTGGCGCTCAGTGGGGTGACGAAGGCAAAGGAAAGATTGTAGACCACCTCAGCGAAAACATTGACATCGTCGCCCGATATCAGGGCGGCGCCAATGCCGGTCATACGGTCGTTGTTCCGACAAAAACTCCGAACGGCATCACGAGCAAAGAGTACGTACTACATCTCATTCCGTCCGGCATCTTCCACAAACATGTCACGTGTGTCATCGGCAATGGCGTGGTGCTCGACCCTGTCGCTCTCATGGCAGAAATCAACCAGTTGCATCAACTTGGTATTGATGTCAAAGGACGACTGCTGATCAGCCACAACGCGCACCTGATCATGCCGTATCACAAGCTGCTCGACTCGATCCGCGAACAGGGGGAAGAGAAAATCGGCACGACCGGCCGGGGTATCGGCCCCGCCTACATCGACAAGTACACCCGCACAGGTATCCGCGTGGTGGATCTCTTCGACCGCGACATTCTGGCCAAGAAACTGAAACGCAACATTGAAGAGAAGAATCAGATCCTCAGCAAGGTCTACAATTCGAAGGAACTCGATGTCGATGCGATCATTCACGAGTATCAGGAGTTCGACAAGAAGGTCGACGAGTACGTCACTGATACCTCGCTGTATCTCAACAACGCGCTGAAGAAAAAGAAGAAAATCCTGGCCGAGGGAGCTCAGGGAGCCCTGCTCGACGTTGATCACGGCACATATCCCTTTGTGACATCCTCGAATCCCACGAGCGGTGGCGCCTGTACCGGATTGGGAATTCCACCGACCGCCATTACATCTGTTGTCGGTGTTGTGAAAGCGTATTCGACTCGCGTCGGCAATGGCCCATTCCCATCAGAGCTGAACGACGAAATGGGAGAACTGCTCCGCACAATCGGCGGCGAATTTGGCGCGACAACCGGCCGCCCCCGCCGCTGCGGCTGGCTGGACATCATAAGCCTGCGCTATTCTCTTCGCATCAACGGCATTCAGAAAATAGCAATTACTAAACTCGACGTGCTCGACCAGTTCGACGAAATCAAGGTGTGCGTCGGCTACACCGCCGGCCAAAAGAAAGTGGAGAACTTTCCAACGGATCTCCGCACGCTTGACTTGGTGCAACCACAGTATCGCACGTTCAAAGGGTGGAAATCAACAACATCCGGTGTGCGGTCGTACGGAAAGCTCCCCCCGCGCGCACGCGCGTACATCGAAGCGATGGCATCCCTGCTCCAGACAAAGGTGTGGATGGTTTCTGTTGGTGCGCGGCGCGACCAGACTCTCATCGCCCGATAACACATAAGGTCATCAATCCGCCAATGAAAACCAGCAATCGGAATTTGCTCCCTCAGTCAAGCGAGCTGAAGGTCGTTCTACTGATTTTTGCCTTCATTATCGTTGCAGGAACCCTCTGGTACACTCATTCCATTGTTCGCGACCTCGAAGCGAACCAGAAGCACATTGCCAGCCTTTTTGCCAAGTCATTTGAGTACATCGGCAGCAACAAGACGCAGACGGGCGACTACAGCTTCGTTCTGGAAGAGGTCATCAACAACATCGACTTCCCGATGATCCTCTCCGACGCCGCCGATGAGCCGCTTCAGCCATATTCCTTGAACGTCAAGAATATCGCCCTCGACTCAACGATGTCGACATCCCAACAGCGTCTCTACCTCAAGAGACTTATGGTGGAGATGGACCAGCAGAATCCGAGGATCAAAGTGGAGGCTTCCGACAGCCTCATTCTCAACTACGTTCACTACGGCGAGTCGAAGCTGATTACGCGCCTCCGACTCCTCCCTTTTATTGAGATTTCTGTTGTCGCACTCTGGATTTTGATCGGGTACATCAGTTTCAGCTATATCAAACGGAGCGAACAGAGCAACATCTGGGTCGGAATGGCACGCGAGACAGCCCACCAACTCGGGACACCGATCTCCAGCATGATGGGCTGGGTCGAGCTCTTGAAACATCAGACCGGAAGCTCAGATCCTAAGATCGTTGAGACACTTCACGACATGGATAATGATCTTCAACGGCTCCAGAAGATCGCGAACCGGTTCTCGCGTATCGGCTCCAAGCCCGATCTGAAGGATGAAAATCTCGTGGAGGTCATCGAGAAAGTATTGCAGTACTTCCAGCGACGCATCCCCCAGACGGGCAAGAAGGTTCAGCTTTCACTCGAATACAAATCCCCTATCACCGTCCAGATCAACAGCGAGCTCTTCGAATGGGTTATCGAGAATCTGGTCAAGAACGGACTGGATGCGATTGAGAACGGTTCCGGAAAGATCACGATTACGCTTTCAGAGCGACAGAATTTTGTCAACATCGATGTGACCGACACGGGCAAGGGGATCGACATGACCTATCGCAAGGAAGTTTTCAGGCCCGGATTTTCCACCAAGAAACGAGGTTGGGGACTCGGCCTCAGCCTCTCCCAGCGCATCATCGAGATATACCACAGCGGAAAGCTCACCCTCAAAGACAGCAAGCCAGGTATTGGAACGACGTTCCGGATTAAGCTGCGCAGAATATAGCAGCTTCGTCGAGCCTGCGATACCAACTTCACAGAGGAGTACTATGAGATTCCCAAATCTTTTTTGCACACTGGCAGTTTTGGCACTCGGCATCACGCCTGTTTTCAGCCAAAGGTCAATCGACGCCATCACCACCCGTGAACTGCCGAAACTTCTGGAGACCTACAAGTCCCTCCACCTCAATCCGGAGATTTCCTATCAGGAAGAGAAGACAGCTGCGCTGGTTGCACAACGACTGCGGACACTTGGTTTTGAGGTGACCGAACGATTCGGGAAATATGCCGAACCGGGCCGGGCAAGTTATGGCATCGTCGCGGTTATGAAGAATGGAAATGGTCCCACGGTACTCGTGAGGACTGATCTTGATGCTTTGCCCGTCGAAGAGAAAACCGGCCTTCCATATGCGAGCACGATGAAGACAAAAGATGACGCTGGCAGGGAGGTGTCGGTGATGCATGCCTGTGGTCATGATATTCACATGACCTCATTTCTTGGCGCTGCCACCCTTCTGAGTGAATTGAAGAACCAGTGGAAAGGAACGCTTATCATGATCGGACAACCGTGCGAGGAGCGAGGGGCAGGAGCGAAAGCGATGCTCAATGGTGGGTTGTACACGAAGTTCCCTCGACCGGACTATGTTCTCGCCCTCCATGACAATGCTTCCATGGCAGCTGGCACGGTGGGAGTTTGCGAAGGATACGCACTGGCGAGCGTGACATCCGTGGATATTACTGTCCGAGGGGTGGGCGGACATGGGGCCTATCCGCAGACTACGAAGGATCCTGTTGTTCTGGCATCTCAGATTGTGCTCGCGCTGCAAACAATTGTCAGTCGCGAGAACTCGCCGCTCGATCCCGCGGTCGTTACAGTTGGCTCGATCCACGGGGGAACGAAACACAACATCATCC
>JBGPAN010000414.1:0-4388 GCA_041480785.1 Bacteroidota bacterium
ATATATGATTATGCACTCTCGGTTCAACAGATTGCGAACCTGTTCGACATCAACACCGCCGTCACGGTGACGAATGATCCTGGAAGTCTCAAGAGTTACGTTCTTTACCAAAACTATCCGAATCCATTCAATCCGTCCACCATCATTCGGTTCAATGTACCACCGTTTGAAGATGGACCCGTGCGGATTGAAGTGTACGATGTTCTCGGCCGCCGTGTCGACACACTCCTTGACGGTGAAGTGATCGGAGGATTGCAAGAGGTTGCGTGGAACGCGGGTCGATTTCCGAGTGGCGTGTACTATTGCCGTTTGACAGCCTCCGGTGCGACTCAAAGTCGAAAAATGATGCTCGTGAAATAGTGAAGGTCGATGAAAAGGATTGATCTTAACGGTGTGTGGAGATTCAAGGCAGCTTCGCCTAAGACCAATCTCCCAACCGATCACGCTGATGCGCGGGAGTGGATGGTGGCTTCTGTGCCGGGAACAGTGCACACAGACCTCATGGCCGCTGGCCGCATACCTGATCCGTTCGTTCGGATGAATGAACTCGACGTGCAATGGATCGATTCACAGCGATGGCTCTACCGGAGGGAGTTCGAAGTTGAACGTGATCTTATCATGGAAGACGCTGTCTACCTCGTCGCCAAAGGACTCGATACGTACGCGCTGGTGAAGCTCAACGGACGCATCGTCGGCGAAACGGCTGATATGTTTGTGGAGCATCGCTTCGACGTGAAGAGTTTCTTGAAGATGGGAAAGAATGTGCTCGAAGTGTTATTTGACTCTCCGGTGATCCATTCCCAGAAACTCCAGCGACAATATGGAGCTTTGAAGGTTGCTCTCGAACCGCATCGTGTGTATGTGCGCAAGGCACAGTACTCATTCGGCTGGGACTGGGGACCGAAGCTCACAACTTCAGGCATTTGGCGAGACATCTATCTGGAAGCAGTCTCCGGTTGTCGAATCGCCAGCGTGTTCGCTCGATCGGAAAAGATCTCGAAAAACAATGCCGTGGTTCGTGTCACCATTGAGCTTCAACGGAGCACCAAATCTTCTGTTGATCTGACGATGGAAATCCAAGGCGAAGGATTTGAACACAGACAATGCTTTGCCATGCGCGGCAACACGAAATCGCTCGTCATAAATGTTCCCAATCCCCAATTGTGGTGGCCAAACGGATACGGAGATCAACCCCTCTATCAGCTTCGTGTGATGACATCAGTCAATGGGGTCGAATGCGACCGGGAGGTCACATCGTTCGGTATTCGGACAGTGCGGCTGGTGCAGGAGAAGGATGAAGAAGGACGATCGTTTATCATCGAAGTCAACGGCGTGAAGATCTATTGCAAGGGTGCAGATTGGATTCCGTGCGACAACTTCATTCCACGCATTCGTTCGTCAACATATGAACGACTGCTGGCGCTTGCGCGGGATGCACACATGAACATGATACGTGTCTGGGGGGGCGGCATTTATGAACAGGATCTTTTCTATGAGCTCTGCGACCGGTTGGGATTAATGGTGTGG
The DNA here is from genome assembly GCA_041480785.1 of Bacteroidota bacterium. Lineage (GTDB taxonomy): Bacteria > Bacteroidota > Ignavibacteria > UBA10030 > UBA10030 > UBA9647. Next base: position 1,528 of record JBGPAN010000414.1, read on the forward strand.
CAGGATTTCATGTTCGCGTGCGGCGAATACCCAGAGCAACCCTGGTTTCTTCGGTTGGTAGAAGACGAAGCTGCAAAAGCAATCACGCGCTTGCGCAATCATCCATCGGTCGCCCTCTGGTGCGGGAATAACGAATGCGAATGGATCTTTTGCACTGCGAATCCCGACAAAACACCCGATGATATGACTGGAGCGCCGATCTTCCGTGACCTTCTTCCTTCACTTTGTCGCTCGCTCGACGGGACTCGCCCTTACTGGCGAAGCTCGCCATTTGGCAGCGGTTTTCCGAATGCCGAATTCAGCGGGAATCATCATCAGTGGGCTGTATGGGGTCTCTGGAAAGACTACATGGAATATGAGAACGACAATGCGCGATTTGTGACAGAGTTCGGTTTTCAGGCACCCGCTCACCTGAGGACATTCGAATCTGTGACCCTTCCTTCCGACCGTACTGCCCAGAGCAAAGTGTTCGAGCACCATAACAAACTGACGGAAGGAACAGAGCGGCTCTTTCGGTTCCAGGCTGCTCATTACACTGTTGGAACGGAGCTCGATGACTTCATCTATAAAGGACAATTGGTTCAGGCTGAAGCCTTGAAGACTGCGGTGGAGCATTGGCGCCGCCGCAAATTCAAGACCGCCGGGTCCTTGTTCTGGCAGCTCAACGATTGCTGGCCTGTAAGCAGTTGGGCGGTTATCGACAGCGCCCTGCGCCCAAAGGCCGCTTACTACTACGCAAAGAAGTTCTTTGCGCCGATCCTTTTAAGCTTCAAGAAAAAGAAAGATGGATTCGAAGTATGGATAACGAACGATCTCCTCTCGCCGGTTGTCGGTGAGCTTGAGGTCAGCCTCCGTTCCTTTGACGGAGCGGTAGCCTGGTCGAAGAGATCGCAAGCAGTCATTGCCCGTAGTGCGTCGAGAGCGGAGATTCGTATCGGCACCCCAGAGTACGATCAGTCTGACTCCAGCCAATCTTACCTGCTGGCACAATTCAAGGAAGGAGGAGAAGTTCGTTCTGAGAACAGATTCTTTTTTTGTGAACCGAAGCATATGCAGAGGCAAACGGCGAGCATAACATTAGAGCTGGACAAGCTGGGGAGCAACACCTATTCCATAACCATCAGCTCGGCAACGTTCATCAAAGGTGCATGCATAGAAATTGAAGGAGAAGATATTGAGTTAGACGATAATTTTTTCGATGTAGATGCAGGAATATCAAAAAAGATCCGAATCGCTTCCCAGGGCCCAGAGGAATTGGTCAGAGAGAGAATCAAACTTCGGTCGTTGTGGAGTTGAATCGCATAGGCGAATCAGGATGTTATCAACTATTCGACAAGGGGGTACGTATAAATGAACTCGTCAGAGCTACAAGTGCGGCGGCAGGGTATAGTCATTACACCGGATAAGAAACGGGTTCTCCTGAGGCCGTTTGTTCCAGTTCCCGGTGATGCGGAAAGGACAAGGCGCATCGTTAGACGGATCATGAAACTCTCTGACGCAGAAGCCAAGCGAATCTTCGAGGGTGTCCTGGGAGAATTCCACAACCGCCATCGAGACGTCAAGGGCTTCTTTAGGTGGCGGTTCAATCAAGTGAATCCGCTGCTGCCGCCAAAGTTCAAGCCGAGTGAGACAAAGCGTCTTCTGATAGGCTCATACTTCACCTGCGAGTATTCTCTCGAAGCGGCTGCGCTTTTCAATCCATCGATCGTTCCTCATCCTGACCAGCGCGGGCTGGAGGCCGGCTCGATCCGATTTATCATGAGCTTGCGCGCAACGGGAGAGGGGCATATCTCGTCCATTGAGTTTCGTACAGGCACGATTAACAAGTTGGGCGAGGTCACGGTCGATTCACCAACTCGCTATGTCTCGTCTGCGGAAGAACGTCCTGACCCGGTGTACGAAAAGTCTGAGTTTACCATGAAGCTTCACGATGAGGGCGCCCTGACGTCGGCAACAAAGGAAATCCTCCGGCCCCTGTCCAAGAAGTTCAGGCGATCAGAACTGGTGACACGGATCGCACGATTCAGAAAGAGTCACGGAAAACTGACCAGCGTTCAGATCCGTTCGATCGAACAAGCCGCAACGTGGGTTGACCCAAACTACACAATCAGGTTCTCGGAAACACATGAACTCTCGGAACGAGCGATCTTCCCGGTTTCCTCCTATGAGAGGAATGGCATAGAAGACGCGCGCTTCGTCAGATTCACCGATGAGGACGGAACGTTCACCTACTATTCCACCTACACCGCATATAACGGCAAAGAAATCAGGCCTCAGTTGATTCAAACAACTGACTTCGCGCATTTTCGGATCCAGTCACTCAGCGGAGATGCCGCGACCAACAAAGGAATGGCATTGTTCCCGAGAAGAATCGGTGGAAACTTCGCGATGATAACGAGGCAAGACGGCGAGAGCCTCTACATCGCGTTGTCAGACGACGTGTCGCGATGGATCAAGCCAGTCAAGTTGTTGATTCCGACCCGCGCATGGGAGTTTACTCAAATCGGCAACTGTGGTTCTCCCGTGGAAACGGATAAAGGATGGCTTCTTCTCACGCACGGCGTTGGTCCCGTGAGGAAATACTGTATCGGTGCGGTCTTGCTTGATCGAGACAATCCAGTCAAGGTAATAGGACAGCTCCCAGAGCCGTTGATTGCCCCGGATGAATCTGAGCGGGAAGGCTACGTCCCGAATGTGGTCTACACATGCGGTGCGATTCTGCATAATCGCACGTTGATCATTCCGTATGCAATGTCGGATTCTGCAACACGCATCGCAAGTATCGGCATCGATGAGCTTCTGGGAAGAATGCAGTAAAAGGATTCGAGAGGACCTCGTAGCGGTTTGTTGTGAGGTCAAAA
>JBGPAN010000415.1:0-4380 GCA_041480785.1 Bacteroidota bacterium
CGAACTCCAATGCCATTCCCGTGGGTGAGTCGAAGGACCGAAGGCGAAACGGGATCTTCACCGATGAGCCTGCCCGACTGATATCGTACCGGACGTCGGTCAGGCGGGGATTCTTCTTTAGAGCTTGCGCGTTTTTCGCGTCCCGCTGTTTTTCAGCGGGATAGCTTGCCCTGAGCGAGCGTAGCGAGTCGAATCCTTCGACGAGCCCTTCGGCAAGCTCAGGGCGGTGCTCAGGATTCGATCCCGAGCGAAGTCTCAACGTTCTGTGTTGAGACGGAGCCGAGGGATCGAAGGGCGGGGGCCCGCCTGCGTCGCAACTCCGGCGGACAGGTCGGGACTTCGGCGGGTAAACAGGACCCCTCGACTCGCACTAGGTTAGTTCCATAAGCTCGCTCGGGATTTCGGCAAAAAGCGCCTCAACTTGAATTCGATCTTGCCTAGTCCATAAAAACGGAAACGCCCCCACGAGGGGGGCGCTTCCGTTTTTTGTAGCGGGGGCAGGCGATGCACATAATAGAAACTTGGCACTTTTTCCACCTGAACTGCTTTGCATCCCAGTGTTGGAACATCTGAGATGATTCAGCTGAGTGGAGGATATTGAGACTCGTGGCGACGGCTGGACCTTGTTCACCAAATTGGGGAATGTTTTCCGGGGAGGGCAGTTTCAGACAAACCGACGCAGGAGGTCGAGTAGTGAGGAGAACCTTGAACGGGTGAGGGTGGATTCGAAACTCATCATTTGCTTATGCTGGACTTTTTGTCCATTCCCAACTTCCTACGCAGCTTTGCGGTGTCGACCCGAAGGAATTTGTCGTCCTGTTCTTGGTTTCTGAGATCGAACTCCATCAGGAGTGACTCGAGCAGTTCATGCCCTTCGGGGTGTTTTGCGGCCTTGCGCGGTGTCATCCCTCGTAGTGCCGGCAGCGAAGTGTCAGGCCAGTCCGCCCAGTGCTTCTCCATCATCTCTTTCATGTAAGCCCTGGCCTCGGGAGATTCTCTCATTAGGCGATCATGCTCGCTCTCTTTGGCTGGCTTTCCCCTGGCTTCTTCTTTCTCGGCCTCCTTCATAATTCCTTCTTGAGACTTGACCGTCGTCCGGAGGAGCACTGCATCGTCACTTAGACGTTTCTTGATCTCTTTCTGGATCCGTTTGGAACGTTGCTCGGAATTCACCTCCACAACGAGCCTCGTCTTGCTGATCGTCAACGTCGCGAGGCTTGTGTTCCCTCCAAGGGCGCCTTTCTTTGCCGACTTTAACCAATGCAGGATCAGCTTCGTAGGTTGACCGGCCTTGTTTTTCTGGGCTTCTGCAAGCAATTCCGTGTCGGTGGACCCCGTCACCTTCTGTTCGAGATCCTTGAGGGCACGGAAAGCCCCATCGAAGGAAGAAATCTCATACGTCAACGTGTGGAACGCGAGCGGATCTCCGTCGGTGTTTCGAATTTCCAGTGTCTGATTCTGCTGCTCGTCCTCAATGCCGAAGTAGGCATCGCGAAGGTCCTCCTCATGTTCCAGTAAGGTTTCTGATGACACGGCTCCGTCAGTCAACGATCCGGCCTCCTCCAACACAGCCCGCAAGTTCAAAACATGATCAAGGAAGAGCGGAGAGATCACGAACGTGCCAGTCCCCATAAAAAAGCATATGCCGTCAAGTTCAACGACCCGGGCTAGCAGGATGTGACCCTTTTCGAGGATCATCGAAGCCGATTTTTCCGTTACGCTAAACTCTCGCCTGCGGATAATATCTCTCAGCGTCAGGCCTGCGCCGGGATCGACAGAGAGCGTCTGGAAGAAACTATATGGGGAACGCAGGGTCGCCTCAATGAAACGGCGCACATCGGGGTCGAGCTTCGGGGCTTTTTCCGCAAGGAACAACTCTGCGAGTGTCTTTTCTCCCTCCGGTCGCCAATTGAATGTGAACCAACGCAAGAAGGAGTCTTCGTCCGGCCCCGTCGTGACGAAGGGGATCTCATCAGAAAGATAATACTCCTCCCAGGCCACCTTGAGAGCATCATCGCCGAACTGTTTTCGCGCAAACCCCGTCAGGAGCTCGCTCGATTCAGCATCCAGCCGGCGTTTCAGAAAATACACTGCCTCCTGAGCAGGCACGCTCGTTTTGCCGTGGCAGTGTTTGAATTTCTTGCCGCTGCCACAGGGGCAGGGATCGTTTCGACCTATGGTGTCCATCGCATCAGGCGTCTTTTGCACAACATACGAGTCTAAAACAGAATATGCCACCACCGATAGATCCTCAGCTGGTTAACGTACCTGCGGCGCCGATCCGCTATTCTGTGAAATCGGGGTAGTCATCCATTCAGATGTCCCCGCCTTTTCATCGGAATTGTATCTCGTCAAGGTCAAATGGACAACAGTCGGGTAAGAGGTGCTCTGAGGGGTGCAGAGACGTTTGTGCGATGCTTTTCTGAGATCCCAGGAAATGGAGAACGCAGAGGTCAGACGAGATGGGAACGGGTGTGCTTTTCCGAATCCGCATCTGCTTGCTATTCTCTCCTATACCCCGTACGTTTCTTCGGGAAAATCGTGTGAACAACAAGTTCGGTTTGTTGTTGCCTTCAATTCTCGCATAAGGTCACTATTTATCGAAGAAAGTGGCTCTTGTCTGAAGAGCTTTCCAGACATTCCTTGGGCTTCGTCTGATCTCCCAAAATCTGACGACCGGCTAAGATATGGGGCACCCTTCGATTCAATCCAGCGGCTCTACTTGTTCGCCAGTCTACCCGCCGAATAAGAAAAAGCACGAAGAAGGCTGATTTTTTCAGAATTGCCGGCAAACCCTCGCTTTTCCCAAAACAACAGCCCAAAGATGACCCTTTCCTGATATGTAACCGAAAGTAACATATGACTTGCGATATGTTCGTTTTTTGCTATCTTTGTTACATACACTCTGGCCACGAATTACTGGATGCATATGAAATTCGATCCGAATCAACCGTTTGACCTGCCATTGCTCCCACCTGCGCTGAATTTCAAGCATGAGCAGTTCATGGATGTTTTGCTGAAGACACGCACAGAGCTGGGCGAGCTCAATGGCTACTTGTACTCGCTCCCAAATCCCCTGCTGCTATTGTCTCCGGCTGTCATAAAAGAGTCGGTGGCAAGTTCCAACATCGAGAACATCAACACGACGATGGAGGAGGCTCTGCAGGCACAACTGTTCCCGGAAGCTGAGCAGAAGAAATCCGACAAGGAGGTTCTCCGGTACAGGGATGCGATCATGTGGGGGTTCAAAAACCTGAAGAAGGTTCCGATCTCAACAAGGTTGATTCTTGGAATACATGAAAAGCTCATGCCCGATCAGAGTCCGGACTTCCGCAAAACCCAAAACCGCATCGCAAACAGCGCGACAGGTGCAGTGATCTATACACCTCCACCAGCAAATGAGTTGCCTCGACTGCTCAGCAACTGGGAGCAGTTCGTCAATAAGGTTGATGATGGAATTGATCCCCTTGTCAAGGCGGCGATAGCGCATTGCCAGTTCGAAGCTATCCATCCGTTCGGCGATGGGAATGGCAGAACCGGCAGAATCCTGATGGTCCTGCAATTGATCCAGCAAGAGCTGTTGTCTCTTCCGATCCTCTACGTGAGCGGGTACATCAACAAGAACCGGAGCGAGTACTACAGATTGCTCCAGGCAGTGCGGACGGATGAAGGCTGGCACAACTTCGTCTTCTACATGCTCAAGGGATTCCACCAGCAGGCACGGGAGACAAAAACAACGCTCTTCAAGATTATGGAATTGCTGGAGAAGACACGGAAACACCTCAAGGAGAGGCACCGGAAAATTTACTCGGCTGAATTAGTTGAGGCTATTTTCGCTCTTCCCATTATCACACCGGTGAATCTTGGCAAGAAGCTGGATGTGAATTACCGGACAGCAAGCCGCTACCTTGTGGAGCTCGCAACCGGAAACGTCCTCAAAGAAAGTTACGTCGGGAAGTACCATCTTTACGCGAACATGCCCATTTTGAAACTGCTCAAGGCGTGAGTCGAACCCGAGACAATGAATGCTACAGTCTGCCTCGCGGACCAAGGCCGCATGAACTTGGCCTCGTCACAACTCCACCCGCGTACACAATAGTAATTTCAAATTGAAATTGATGCTTTTGTTCTGCGTCAATTAACAGGGCAAAAGCTCAAATGATCAGATCTCTCCTATCGTTCTGTCTCGGATTTTTCAAATCAAGAACTCAACTCCAACTGGAAATCGTGTATCTGAGAAAGCAGCTGGAAATATTGACTCGCACATCTCCTAAACCCCGACTAAAACCTTCCGATAGATTCTTTTTTAGCCTTCTCACAAACGTCTTCAGCTCCTGGAAAAGTACGTTGACGATCATCAAGCCAGAAACTGTTATCCGA
>JBGPAN010000416.1:0-4369 GCA_041480785.1 Bacteroidota bacterium
AAGAATCCCCGCCTGACCGACGTCCGGCACGATATCAGTCGGGCAGGCTCATCGGTGAAGATCCCGTTTCGCCTTCGGCTCACGGGACAAGTCGGTGGGGATTCTTTGTTTTGTTCCGGAATTCTTCAATCACACCCCATCTTTTTCCTCGAGACCACACTCAAGAACTCTGCCATTTGCCTTTCAGCCTGAACTGCAGTAGCTTTGTGATGCAGAATTTACCGGCCTGCTGCATCGAAGCACCGTAGACGTCCCTTTCCAGTCCCGATTCCCACCCAAGGAGATCCTATGATCGGGCAAACAATTTCACATTTCCACATTCTCGAGAAACTTGGCGAAGGTGGCATGGGTGTTGTGTATAAGGCTGAAGACACCCACCTCAAACGCACCGTTGCCCTCAAATTCCTTCCACCTGAACTCACCCGCGATGAGGAAGCAAAAGGGCGTTTCATCCGCGAAGCGCAGGCAGCATCCGCGCTTGACCATCACAACATCTGCAATGTCCACGAGATCGATGTAACGCCCGAGGGCCAGATCTTCATTGTCATGGCACACTACGAAGGCGAGACGCTGAAGAAGAGAGTTGAGCGTGGACCACTGCCGATGGACGAAGCGATCGAGCTTGCCATACAGGCAGGGAGCGGACTGGCAAAAGCTCATGAAGCCGGGATGGTACATCGTGACATCAAGCCGGCCAACATCATGGTCACAGGCGAAGGTGAGGCGAAGATTCTTGATTTTGGCCTGGCGAAGTTGGCTCGCCAGAGCAAGCTCACAAAGGTGGGCACGACCCTTGGAACCTTCGCCTACATGTCACCTGAGCAGACACGTGGTGAAGAGGTTGATCATCGCACCGACATCTGGTCTCTCGGCGTCGTACTCTATGAAATGATCACCGGCCAATCACCGTTCAAAGGAGAGTACGAGAATGCCGTGGTATACTCGATCCTCAATACGCATCAAGCCCCGATGGCGGGATTGCGCACTGGTGTGCCGACCGAGTTGGAGCGGATCGTTGAGAAAGCCCTGGCAAAGAATCCCGCTGAGCGCTATCAGCATGCAGATGACTTCGTCGCAGATCTGAGGTCGGTGAAACGAAGGCTCGAGACAGGCGAAACACCGCGGGCGGCAGTTGGGCCGGGGCGGCTGAAGAAACGGCCATGGTTTCTCTATGCTGGTCTGGTTGTCGTCATCGTTGGTGTCATCCTTGCTGTAATCCTTTTGATGACTCCGACGGGAGAACCTCTTGATTCCATCGCTGTGTTGCCGTTCCAGAATCTATCGGCTGATCCTGAGCAGGAGTATTTCTCCGATGGGATGACTGAGGCACTGATTGCCGAGCTGTCCAGAATCCAGGCGTTGCGAGTGATTTCGCGGACCTCGATCATGCGGTACAAGAAGACAGACAAATCGTTGCCTCAGATCGCCAAGGAATTGAACGTAAGCGCAGTGATTGAAGGATCGGTTCAACGGGTCCAAAACGACGTGCGCATAACCGCTCAGTTGGTTAAGGCAGCGCCGGAGAAACACTTATGGGCAAATAGTTTCACGAAGAATTTCAAGAACATATTGGCACTTCAAAGTGAAGTTGCACAAGCGATTGCCAGGGAGATAAGGATCACCGTAACGCCGGAAGAGCGGCAGCGTTTGGCAAGTTCACGCCCTGTCAATCCTGAAGCGCATGAGGTCTATCTCAAGGGACGATTCTTCATTAACAAGTTCACAGAAGCTGACGTGAGGAAAGGGATTTCATATTTTGAACAGGCGATCGCCAAAGATTCGAGCTATGCGTTGGCGTATGCAGGATTGGCGGAGGGGTACGATGGTTTATGTAATTTAGGGGTGATGTCAACAAAAGATGCTTTTCCCAGGATAAGAACATTGGCGATGAAGGCGCTGAGTATTGACGAAACTCTGGCAGAAGCCTATGCAATAATCGGTGATATAGAGTCTAGTGAATGGAATTGGCAAGGGGCAGAAGAGAACTTCAAACGAGCCGTTGCGCTAAATCAAAATTATGCAACCGGACATGTCTATTATACCTGGTACCTTCTGATGATGAAGAGAAATGATGAAGCGCTGTGCGAAGGTAAACGGGCGCTGGAGGTCGATCCGCTTTGGCCATTCACAAAAGTTGTATTAGCATGGACTTTCTTTTACAAGCAACAGTATGATAGCGCAATGGCACAAGTCAAGGAGGCGCTGAGTATTGACAGCAACTTTGTTTTTGGGCACCGTACACTCGGTGATTTCTACTCGTTCACAGGGAAATACGAAGATGCCATCGCAGAATATCAGAAGCTGATAGCCCTTGGTGATTACTCTGCGCATGCCGCTGTCGCTTGGGCTTATGCGCGCTCTGGGAATGCGATGAAGGCGCGGCACATCCTTGCTGATCTAAAGACAAAATATGTACCCCCAGTATTTTTTACATTGGCATACATAGCTCTCGGTGAATGGGATCGCGCCTTTGAGTGGCTGGAGAGGGCTTATGAGGAGCACGATCCGTTTTTGCTTATGATAATAGCTATTCCACCTGGATTTGATACAGACGCTGATAGCTTCCGTGAAGATCCACGGTTCCATGCGTTCGTGAAAAAGATGGGGTTGGAGGACGTAGAGCGTAGAGATTAAGATGTATGACTGATTTCCGCTTCACGTACTCCTAAATCTTTAATTGAACAACAGGGTGACAAAATGATCGGTCAAACCATATCACACTATAAGATTCTTGAAAAGCTCGGCGAAGGCGGAAAGGGTGTAATGTACAAGGCCCAGGACCTTAAGCTCGATTGCCACGTCGCTCTCGGTTTCTCCCGAAGTTGACCCCTGTTTGCATTTGGTTTGAGGCAATCGTAGTTTTACATCCAGACACCGTGCCCGCCTTTGACAATCTAGTCTGACCCGTGGAATGCGGGATTTAGGACCTCCGGATGCGCTGGTGTGATGATGGAGGTCTTCTTGTTTGCGGTGGTGCCCAGCGTGAGCGAATGGAAAGTGTAAGTGCTTAAGTACTTCATTACATATTGAATCTACGAGGACCGGAAGGTGTCTCATGCAAGACAAGCGAAAGACCAAAACGCAATTAGTCCGTGAACTAAGGACGCTGCATGCGAAACTGAAGAGGCTTGAAAAGTCCGAAGATGAGCGCAGGCGTCTCGTGGATGAGCTTGGTGAAAGCGAGGAACGCTATCACTTGATCGTCGACAACAGCGACGACGCGATCTTTTTGACTGTGCCTGATGGTCGCATTCTTGCTGCTAACCCGGCTGCCTGTAAAATGTTTGGGCGCACCGAAGCCGCAATCTGTCGGCTCGGCCGGAATGGGATTGTTGATCCGACGGATCCGAGATTAGCTGAAGTTCTCAACGACAGAGCGCGTACCGGCAGATTCAAGGGGGAGCTTACGCTCTTGCACCGGGGTGGCCAACCTTTTCCGGCAGAAGTGACTACTTCAGTTTTTCGAGATCGAGCTGGGCATCAGAGGACCAGCATACTCATTCGAGATATCACCGAGCGCAAGCGGGCGGAGGAGGCACTGGATAGAGAGCGGAGCCTACTGCGGGCCCTCATGGACAACATTCCCGACCACATCTATTTCAAAGATAGTGCAAGCCGCTTTGTCAGAATTAACAAGGCCCAAGCCGACAGGTTTGGCCTAAGCAATCCCGTACAAGCAATCGGGAAGATGGATTTTGACTTCTTCACGGAAGAGCACGCCCGGTCAGCGTATGAGGATGAACAGCGAATCGTAAGAACCGGCCAGCCTTTGGTGGGTCTCGAAGAAAAGGAGACGTGGCCCGATGGAAGGGAGACATGGGTATCTACAACCAAGATGCCTCTCCGAGATCGCGCAGGCCAGATCATCGGCACGTTCGGCATCTCCAGGGTCATCACCGACCGCAAGCGGGCGGAGGAAGCGCTTCGGGGGAGCGAAGAGAAGTACAAAACACTCTTTGCTGGCGCGCGCGAAGCTATTTTCATAGCTGAGGTTGAAAGCGGTATTATCCTAGACTGCAATGAAGCTGCCTGTTCCCTCATTGAACGACCAAAGGAAGAACTGATCGGTAAACACCAGAGTACTCTCCATCCACCTGATGAACTGGTTGGCGACTTTTCTGACTCATTCCGTAGACATCTCACAAACGAACCAGGACATGTGCTGAATGCTCGCGTGCTGACAAAATGTGGGGTGTTGAAGGATGTCGAGATCAAGGCAAATGTCCTTGACGTACGAGGGAAGAAAATTATCCAGGGTTTCTTCAGTGACATCACCGAGCGCAAGCAAGCAGAGGAGGCGCTGGCAGCCGAGCGCCATCTGCTGAGCACGATGATGAACGCTTTGCCGGATCGCATCTATGTCAAGGAC
>JBGPAN010000417.1:0-4358 GCA_041480785.1 Bacteroidota bacterium
AAAACTCAGTCGACAATCCGTCGCTGGAAGAATTGAAGCAGAGCATCCCGAAATCTGCGAGCGAAGAGCTCCTCCAGTCATGGGGATATGACCTCACAGCCGAGTATCTTCACATTGTCCGATCCGCGCGTTTCCCTTCGAACTCCATGGTGCTCGAACTCGCAACCGGAACGGGACGAATGACGGCCGTCCTCACCCGCCTGGGATTCACTGTGTGTACCGGCGATGTGAGTTCAGCGAAACACAAGGAGACGCTTGAGCGAGTTACCCCCGCTTACGCGGCCTCTGTTCAGTTGCTTCTCCTCGATATGGAGTCACTTCCGTTCAGTAGTGGGTCCATCGACGCAATCACATGCATCAATACCCTCCACGAACTCGAGAATCCTCAACAATGTCTCGAGGAATTGCTGCGCATCCAGAGTCCTCAAGGCCGAATCGTGCTCGGTGACTTCAATAAAACCGGCTTTGAAGCAGTCGAGGAAGTCCATCGGGTGATCTACGGAGATAGCCATCCCCTCGGGTCGCTGAAAATCACAGATGCAGAAGCCATCCTCAGGCGCACCTATTCTGATCTCGAAATGGTTGTAACACCTCTGAATATCACTTATATTGCCTCCCGCAAGAAATGACCGGAGCGGAGCATATGCTCTCTCTCGATCGTGCTGAAGAATCTTTCCGACTTTCCCTCTTGCTGAGGTCGCATGTATAAGATCGAACGCATCCTCTGCCCCACTGATTTCTCCCCCGCGTCCATCGAAGCCATTCGCTTAGCCTCGTTCCTCGCCAGCCACGGCGGCTGCCAGTTGACACTTCTGTATGTCGACGAGGAAGAGAAAACGCCGATGGGGTACTTTGAAAAAGATGAACACTCCCTGAACCAGCGTCGTGAACTCATCTCCGGATTTGCCCATAGCAAGTTTTCAGAAATTATCAAGGAAGATGGGCTGCGCGTGGATCACACCTCGATGCTCGTTCGCTTTGGGACTGCTTATCACGAGATCATTGAAGTCGCAGAAGACAACCGGTTTTCCCTCGTTGTGATCGCAACGGAAGGACTCGGCCGCTCTTCGCCCCATCTCATCGGCCGAACGGCTGAACGGGTGGTTCGTCTTTGCAGGACGCCCGTTATCACTGTCAAACCGCATCTGGAGAAGCACGAGTGGAAAATTGAAACCATTCTCTGTCCGACAGATTTCTCTGAGTACAGCAATTTTGCCATTCCCTATGCTGTCTCGCTTGCCAAGAGCTACAACGCGCGCATCATTCTTCTTCATGTTGCGGACCTCGCAACACATCACCCCGAAGCGTTGCTTGAGAAATTCCCCGATCCACGGTTCTATCACGACGACGCAGACAAAATCCACATTGAGAAGATCGTAGGCAGGGATGTCGAACCTGAGAACACCGTCGTGCGCCTCGCCGAAGAATATCAGATTGATCTCATTGTCATCGGGACGCACGGGGCACGCGGGATGCGCAGAGTGCAAATCGGCAATACTGTCGAAGAAGTTGTCCGACGAACCTCCTCGCCCGTCCTGACGATCACCCACCCCATACACAAGGCGGTATTCCCACGACGATTCAAGGAGGATTACACTGCAAACGATACCTAGCAGGTTGCGGAAAAACAAAAACTCGTCACGTTGAGCGTCCCGAGCGAAGTCGAGGGACGAAACGTCTCAACTGATGCAAAAAACAGGGTTCGACGGAGTTTACCCCGATGAATGTCGGGGCTCACCCTGACGTGTTGGCTTGTTGGTGTGCTCTTTTCTGCAACCCCCTATAGACCAATCCAGACGCTGAGATCGCGGGAAGATCTTGCCTGCTCTGCGCTCATCTTGGTTTTTTTGGAAATCCTTCTCTATCTTCATCGCACACCGAAATGCGATTTGTCGCATGTGAACTTCCAGACATTTGCAGATTGAAGGAGATACACCTCTGAATACCCCATCGGTCGACCAACTTTGCATCAACACGATTCGGACGCTTGCCATGGACGGTGTCCAAAAGGCAAAATCCGGCCACCCTGGATTGCCCATGGGTGCCGCCGCGATGGCCTATGTGCTTTGGACACGCCACTTGAAGCACAATCCGACGAATCCGCAATGGCACAACCGTGATCGTTTCGTTCTTTCTGCCGGCCACGGCTCAATGCTGCTCTACAGCCTTCTCTACCTCACGGGATACGAGCTCACGCTGGACGATCTGAAGAACTTCCGCCAGTTCAAGAGCAAGACACCCGGCCACCCCGAGTATCATTGGACCCCCGGTGTTGAAACGACAACGGGTCCGTTAGGTCAAGGGTTCGCCAACGGTGTCGGGATGGCCATTGCTGAACGGTACATGGCATCCCGATACAACCGGCCGAATTTCGAAGTTGTCAAGTATCGCATCTACGGCATCGTAAGCGATGGTGATTTAATGGAAGGGATTTCCCACGAAGCCGCTTCACTGGCAGGACACCTGAAACTCGGGAACATAATTTATCTCTACGACGACAATCATATCAGCATCGACGGGAACACCAAGATCGCTTTTACAGAAGACATCGCAAAGAGGTTTGAAGCGTATGGCTGGCATGTTCAAATCGTCGATGACGGCAATGACCTCGAAGCAATCCACAACGCTCTGAAAGCAGCTGAGGACGAAGTGAACCGCCCGTCGATTATTAAAGCGCGGACTCACATCGGCTTCGGAAGCCCAAACAAGCAAGACACTGCCGAAGCTCATGGCTCTCCCCTCGGCGAGGAAGAAGTGCGTCTGACCAAACGCAAACTTGGATGGGACCCGGATAAACAATTCTTCGTGCCTGACGAGTCGGTGCAGCAATTTCGCAAAGCAGTTGAGCAGGGGAAAAAGTGGGAAACGCTCTGGAAAACGATGTTCGGAGGGTACAAACGCGCACACCCGGACCTCGCCGCAGAGTTGGAACACGTAAGAGAGGGGGACTTCGGTGAAGCGTGGAAAAAAGCCCTTCCCTCGTTTGCAGTTGACGCTGGCTCGATGGCAACGCGAGAGGCTTCCGGAAAAGTGTTGAATGCGCTCGCTCCGCACTTGCCAACACTCATCGGCGGTTCGGCCGACCTTGCGCCATCGAACAACACTTTCCTCAGCGGAATACCAGAATTCCAAGCTGGTGTTTATGCCGGCCGCAACTTCCGCTTTGGCGTACGTGAACATGCGATGGGTTCAATCCTGAATGGACTGGCGCTCACAGAAGGAGTCATTCCGTACGGGGGAACGTTTCTCGTGTTCTCAGATTACATGCGCCCACCAATCCGCATGGCGGCGTTGATGGGAATCCGGCCAATCTATGTTTTCACACATGACAGCATTGGGCTGGGTGAGGATGGACCGACGCATCAACCGGTGGAACAGTTTGCCGCTCTCCGTGCGATACCGAACATCACCTTCATACGTCCCGCCGATGCCAACGAGACTTCGGTGGCCTGGAAGACTGCAATCGAACATAGGAGCGGACCTGTCGCACTTGCGCTCTCTCGGCAGAAAATGCCTATCATCGACCGGACGAAGTATGCCTCCGCGGAAAACCTGGCCAAAGGCGCGTACATCCTCGGTGAGAACTCGCCAACACCGAAGATTATCCTGATCGCCACCGGTTCAGAGGTGCAGTATGTACTCGGAGCGTACGAGCAATTCGTCAAGGAACAGATACCTGCCCGCGTTGTCAGTATGCCTTCCTGGGAGTTGTTTGAACGACAGCCGAAGGAATACCGCGATTCCGTGATTTCTCCCTCCATCAAGAAACGTTTGGTTGTGGAAGCTGCATTGCCGATGGGATGGCACAAATATGCCGGCGATGAAGGCATTGTGCTCGGCATGAACTCTTTTGGGGCTTCCGCTCCCTACGAATTGCTCTACAAGGAATTTGGCTTTACCGTCGAGAACGTCCTGAAGAAAGCCAAAGAACTTCTCCATTGACTCAATTCTGATGAACAACCAATAATCGACCAACGATGACATACACCGTACCGGAACGCCCTGTTTTGAGCGCTGAATTCCGAAGATTGCGCGTGATCAACTGGCTGTCGCTCGGATTCCTCTACGCGTTTTTCTATATGACCAGATACAACTACACCGCGGTGTCCCCCATCCTCGCAGACCTTCTTGGATGGAAGAATACGGAGCTGGGCGTATTCGAGACGATCATGCCTCTCGTCTACGGACTTTCCGTTGTGCTGAACGGACCATTCGCCGACCGCATCGGCGGAAAGAAGGCGTTCCTTTTTGGGGCTGTCGGCGTTGCCCTCATGAATTTCCTGTTTGGGCTGGCAAGCCTTGCGATTGTCAGTCCGGCGGTGTGGGAAGGAACGGGGATTGCGCGACACGTGGTAACA
>JBGPAN010000418.1:0-4346 GCA_041480785.1 Bacteroidota bacterium
ACAACACACACAAAATGAATCCTTGAACTCCATCCAGAAATCCGAATTTGAGAAAATACATCCTGAGAAACAGCCAAACCGGCCGCACCATAAGCTGGCTCAGCTGAAAGCGCTCCCCCTTTCCCGCCAGTTCTTCCGCCGCGAGCGTCGTGTACCGGTTGAACTTGTCAAAATAGTGCCAGAGGTTCGGATCTGTATAGTGCAACAAATCTGAAATCAGTCGTCCGGTCTTTCCCTCTAACTCCAGGTGCTCGTGCACCTTCTTGTCCGACCATCTGCCCGATCCCCTGCGAAACAGCCGGAGCACATACCCTGGGTACCAGCCAGAGTGCCTGATCCACTTGCCGAGGAAGAAAGCTCTTCTTGATACTTCAAACCCGACAATACCTGTTACGCTTTGCGCTACAACATTTTGGATCTCCTCACTTAATTCTTTCGTTGCCCTTTCATCTGCGTCCAGCCAAAGGATCCAATCGCCCGTGCACTGCTCCAGCGCAAAGTTCTTTGAGGCAGCATACCCCTCCCACGGCTTAACATAGACCTTCGAAGAGTACCGGCGGGCCAGTTCAACGGTCTTGTCATCGCTTCCCCCATCGACAAGAACAATCTCATTTGCCCACCTCACGGACTCCAGGCAGTCAACGATGTTATGCTCTTCGTTCTTCGTAATGACAATGACGGAGAGAGTCGCCAATCTATCCTCTACCCTCCAACGACAATATTTACAAGCTTGTTCTTCACTACGACAATCCGGATCACCTTCTTGCCCTCAATATGCCGCTGAATGTTAGCATCGAGGTGAGCCAGCCGCTCAGTTTCTTGTTCGTTCGTCCCTTGCGGTACCTCAAGCTTACCTCTTACTTTTCCATTGACTTGGAGGACTATCTCAATTATATCCTCAATTGTTTTTGCGGCCTCAAATACTGGCCAGGATTCGTACGACAGTGATCGTTTGTGCCCCATCAACTCCCAGAGTTCCTCAGCAATGTGCGGCGCGAAAGGTGAGAGCAGCAAGAGGAACTGTTCGAGTTCTTTCCGCGGGAGTTCTTCGAGTTTCATCGCCTCATTGATGAAGATCATTAATTGGGATATCGCCGTATTGAACCTGAGCCCTTCGATATCCTCCCCTACTTTCTTCACGGTTTGGTGAAACAAGCGTTCAAAGTCCGGAGTTGACGGCTTGTCTACGATCGCTGGGTTCAGTCCTGCTCCCTCTTTCACGAAAAGACGCCAAACCCGGTTCAAGAAGCGAAAAACGCCCTCGACCCCCTTCGTGCTCCAAGGCTTCATTTCTTCGATTGGACCCATGAACATTTCGAACAAGCGCATGGAGTCCGCACCGTATTGCGAAATCACGTCATCGGGGTTGACGACATTCCCTCTCGATTTCGACATTTTGCGCGAGTCTTCTCCGAGGATAATCCCCTGATGGCGAAGGCGCGAAAACGGTTCCTTCGTGCTGACGAAGCCCAAGTCGAAAAGAACCTTGTGCCAGAATCGCGCGTACATAAGATGGAGGACCGCATGCTCTGAACCACCCACATAAAGATCGATGGGCATCCAGTAGTGCTCTTTTGAACTCGAGCAGAACTCTTTGTCGTTGTGCGGGTCAATGTATCTCAGATAATACCAACAAGAGCCCGCCCATTGGGGCATGGTGTTCGTTTCGCGCCGACCTTTCAGATCAGTTTCCTGATCAACGACATTGATCCACTCTGTCGCCAGTGCCAGAGGTGATTCCGTCGTGCCGCTCGGCTGAAACTTCTTGAGGTCCGGAAGAAGCAGCGGGAGGTCATTCACTGGAAGTGCCTTCATCGTACCATCTTCCAGGTGGATAATAGGGATAGGCTCACCCCAATATCGCTGCCTGGAGAAAAGCCAGTCTCGCAGCTTGTATTGAATTGCGCCTTTCCCGAGTTTTCTCTTTTCGAGCCAGCTCGTTATTGTGCGGTTGGCTTCCGGGGTCTTCAGTCCGTTCAACGATATTTCATTGTTAGCGGAGTTTATGCCGACTCCGTCATCGACGAAAATCTCAGGAGCTCCCGGGCCACCATCGACGACCTGGATGATGGGGAGGTTAAATTTCTTGGCAAACTCCGCGTCCCGTTCGTCGTGGCCTGGGACGGCCATGATGGCGCCAGTTCCATATCCCATCAGCACATAGTCAGCAATCCAGATAGGGATTTCCAGTTTGGTTGCAGGATTTACGGCGTACGCACCAATAAATACACCGGTCTTGTCCTTCTCGATTCCTCGTTCAAGCTCGGATTTTGTTGCAGCCTGAGCTTTGTACTCAGCCACTGCAGAACGGGCGTTTTCGGCGGTCAGGATATCGACGAGCGGATGCTCAGGCGCAAGAACCATGTAGGTCGCACCGAACAACGTGTCGGCCCTCGTCGTGAAAACACGCAAGGAATCCGAACGCCCCTTGATCGGGAAATCGATTTCGGCACCTTCAGAACGGCCGATCCAATTCCGTTGCTGTTCCGTCGTCGAAATCGGCCAATCGAGTTCCTTGGCATCTTCCAGAAGCCTTTCGGCGTACGCCGTAATCCGCATCATCCACTGCCGCATCGGGCGCCGTTCAACGGTGTAGCCCTTCTCTGTCCATTCCGCTACCTCCTCGTTCGCCAACACCGTCCCCAGTCCTTCGCACCAATTGACAGGAATCTCCGACACATACGCCAGTCTGAACTGCGCCAGAAAATCGTGTCGTTCTTTTCGTGTTTTCCTTTTCCACTCTTCGACCGTGAAATGTTGCTCAAGCGGCAGTCCTAACGAACCTTTAGACGCCAGTTCTTCTTCCAGAGTCTGAATCCGCCGAGCCTTCTTCAGGCGAGGGTCAAACCACGAATCATAGATCTTCAGGAAGATCCACTGTGTCCATTTGTAGTAGTCCGGATCGGTCGTGTTGATTTCCCGGTCCCAGTCATAGCTCAATCCGATCATCTTGATCTGACGCCGAAACGTATTGATGTTCTCTTCCGTCGTGACCCGCGGATGAATGTTTGTCTGCATCGCATAGCGCTCGGCGGGAAGCCCAAAGGCATCCCATCCCATCGGATGCAAAACATTGAATCCGTTCATCCTCTTGTAGCGGCAGATGATATCTGTCGCGGTATATCCCTCGGGATGCCCCACATGAAGCCCCGCGCCGGAAGGATAAGGATACATGTCCAGCACATAGAGTTTCGGTTTGCCTGTTGCATCATCGGTGTGGAACGTATGGTTTTGATCCCAGTATTCCTGCCACTTCTTTTCGATATCCAGAAACTGATACTTCATTTGATCAACAAATCCTTTCTCGTGGGTCACACTCGCTTCGGGCACATTGATCGGTGCCCCTTCCCCTTCGTCGCTTTGGGGAAATCCCTTTGGAATGTAGCAAATACGTGCGGCAATTTCAATGAATGACTGGCGAATCAGGCTCAGAGAGCACCCTTCGAGCCTTCGACAAGCTCAGGGCGGTACTCAGGATCGAACCCTGAGCGACTGCTGAGCACTATTCGAGAGGTGACGAAGGCTTCGACTACGCTCAGGGTGTTTCGGACTTTTTTCACGGGCACGTGGCGCATGCAGTTCACGTTCTGGATCCCCGCTTAAGACGTGCCTGCACGCCGAAGTGCAGCGTTTCGGCCTGCCTGCCGAAGCGGCAACGCAGGCAGGCACGCAGGCGTGCGGGGATGACAAACAATAAAAGACGGTGTCATTCCCGAATGCCTTCTCCCACCTGTCATTGCGAGGAGCGAAGCGACGAAGCAATCCATACATCGGGGTATAGATTGCTTCGCAGAAAGCGCTCGCAATGACTTGCTTGTTTTTCTCCTTCCCACGCTCCGCTCATCATCATCGCCATTCGTTGAAACGAACGGCTTACGGTAACAAAACTGCCAAGCTGTGGAGGAGCTCTGCTCCACACTTCGGTCGGGCGCGGAGCTCCCTCCCATCTTGTTTGAAGTGCCTGGCATGTTGACTGAGTTTCAACACAACACGTGGCCAGTGAATTTCACGTTCTGGATCCCCTCCAAAAACGTGCCTGCACGCCGAAGTGCGGCGTTTCGGCACGCAGGCGTGAGGGGATGACAAGAAAAGAAAAGCGGCAACAATGTAATCAAACAGACTGGTCACTGGTGAGGATGAATCAGAGGGCTTTGAGAATCAGCATCGTGATGTCATCAGATTGCGGGGTACCCTGTGTGTGTGCTTCGAGTGCAGCCTGTATGGCGTGGATGATCTCAGACGGTGACTTCGTCCGGACGGTCTTCAAGACTTCCTCAAGGCGTTCTTCTGTGAAATCGACTTCCTGTGAGTTCATTGCCTCGCTGACACCATCCGTAAACATGACC
>JBGPAN010000419.1:0-4342 GCA_041480785.1 Bacteroidota bacterium
ACGGCTCTCGACGACGTTGAAGACAAGATTCGGGGATTGGATAGCGGAGCGGATGATTATCTGGCCAAACCATTTCATACGGGAGAGCTTCTCGCGCGAATCCGGTCGCTCGCGCGACGCAGGACTGAAGTGCGAACGGCAGATATTGAACGGTTTGGTCTGCGCCTTGAGCTCAAAACGCATCGTGCTTTCCGTGATGGGAAGGAAATAGCCCTGACGGCCAAGGAGTTCGCGCTTCTTGAACTTTTCATGATGCATCCGAATGAGATCATTTCACGGGAGCGGATTTCGGAGCATTTGTGGGACATGAACTTTGAACCACGGAGCAATGTGATTGAGTCGTTCATCAAGTTCCTGAGACAAAAGGTGGACAAAGGGTTTGGCAGTTCGTTAATTCACACGGTTCGTGGCAGCGGCTATCTGTTCTCGGATAAAGAGCCTTAACCAGAAGAGCTTGATTTGCTTTCAATCAAAGTCAAAATTGTAATTGCCTACACACTCGTATTTGGTGCGCTCCTCGCAGGATTTGCGCTGCTGACGTACGAGACGGCTTATGACAATGAGGTGGCAAAGCTCGATGCGCGTCTGGAGAGCCATGCCGACAAGATCGCGACAGAGTTGGACGAAGACTATCGTGAACGAAATTTCCCAAGTCGTTCCGTGCTGGATTCCATACAAACGGGAGGCTTGTCAGCTGTCAAGGTGCGATTATTGACGCTCGATAGGAACGTGGTGTTCACTGATTCCGGATTTTCACTGCAAACCAACATGGGATGGAATCAGGGGGCTATCTCGAGTGTGCAAAAGTCGACTGTGAAGATCCAACACAAGAAACATCGGATCATGCAATGGCCAGTGGAGATTGATAACAGAATTCAATATCTGGTTCAGATTGCTGCGCCGATGCATGATATCGAGGACAACCTTCGCCCCATGCAAGTACTGTTTCTCGTTCTCATTCCGGTGGGATTGATTCTCTGCGGCGGGGCGGCATATCTGATTTCGGTGTTGGCGTTCAGACCGATGATGAAAATGGTGAAGACGGCCGAAACGATCAGTGCGACGACACTCGATGCCCGCCTGGATCTGCCAAACGTGAAGGATGAAGTCCATCTTCTCGGTCGCGCGTTGAATGAGATGATTGATCGGATAGACGGGTCGATCAAGAGCCAAAGGCAATTCGTTGCCGACGCGTCTCATGAACTCCGGACGCCGCTGACGATCATGAAAAGCGAACTGGAATTTGCCCACCGGACGGCGAGGAAGTCGACGCTGAAAGAGACCATTGGAACATCGCTCGCGGAACTTGACCATCTCTCCTCGATGGTGAACGATTTATTGACGCTCGCACGATTGGATGCCGCACAGATGAAGCTCGAAAAGTCGACCATCCGGCTGGATGAAATGCTCGTCGAGTGTGTTCAAGCGGTTCGCGGCATTGCGAAGAAGAAAAAGGTCAGGCTGAAGGTATTCATCGAGGAGGCAGTTGAAATAGATGGTGATCAGAAGAAGCTGATGAGTGTCTTCCTAAATCTGCTCGACAATGCCGTCAAGTACTCCCCAAAGAACAAGGAGGTATCAGCCACGCTTACCATGAGCAAAGGTGAGCCCCGGAAAGCAATGATCGTCGTCAAGGATAACGGACCAGGCATTCCGAAGTCCGAACAAGAGCGAATATTCACGCGATTCTATCGCGGTTCACAGTCGCGGTCGCAAACCGACGGAAGCGGGCTGGGACTTGCCATTGCTCAGCGCTTTGTGGAACTGCATGGCGGGCGAATCACCCTAAACAGTGCGGAAGGACGGGGAAGCTCTTTTGCTATCGAGCTTCCGATTGATGAGGGGCGCAGGTTGGGTTGATCGAATCTCTCACGAAACAACGTGGGACAGGAGAGGGCACCTCATTTTCGTACTGATTTCATTTTGAGATTGTATCTTTAGAGGAGGAGTCACCATTGAGGACTCCGATGCCAGAATTCCACGACTATTTTGAAAGGGAAGAAATGAACAAGTCTCGGTTTACTCTGTTTACCACTCTTGCGTTCGTTGTTGCGTTGCTGATCTGTGCGAAGGTTGTTGCCAGTGCTCAGGGTGATCAGAAAATCAAAGCTAAGGACCTTCCTGCCGCAGTGACCGCCGCATTCCAGAAAGCATATCCGAACGCGAAAATCAAAGGGACGTCGAAAGAAGTAGAGAATGGAAAGACTATGTATGAGGTCGAAAGTGTCGATGGCAAGATCAACCGCGATCTTCTCTACAATGCCGATGGCACGTGTGCCGAGATCGAAGAGACGATCCCAGGGAAGGCCCTCCCCAGTGACGTCGCTAATGCATTAAATAAGAGCTTTCCGAAAGGGAAAGTCATGAAATCGGAGAAGCTGACGAAGGGTGAAACGATTCGATATGAGTTGCTCATCCAATCTGGGAAAGAGAAACATGAGGTAGTTTTCGACGGAACGGGCATAGTCGTTAAGGATACCAAAGTGGTACCGAAGGCAAAGGAAGAGAACGAAAAGGACTAGAAGTCATCTGAAAGAATCTTCCACAACAGTCGTTGTCATTCCCGCACGTCTTAAGCGGCTAGCCCGCCGTCCAGATGCATTCACTCGGTTCCTCCATTTGCCGAGCAAATCCCCTTGTACCCTCCTAAGGAAGCAAACCAACCACAGTTCCGAGATACGAAGGTCGAATTGGCTATCTACTTGGCTGAACAGACATATTCAATAATGTAATCGGGTGAATGACCTTCAAACCGGTACCCTGATTGATCTGAGTCTGATTGAGCCGTTTCTGGAGATTGTCGAGGATCACACTGACGCCGGAACGAACTCGCTCCCCGTCGATTTCTGAAATCTCTTTGAAATGGTGCGAAAGGTCGAGAATCACTGCTTCGCCAACGGCGTTTCCTGAGAGACTGGAGCCTGCACCTCGTGGAAGAATGGGGATCTTGCGCTTCGCGCATATTTCAATTGCGGTCATCAAATCATGCGTATCGTGAGGAATGATAACCGCGAGACGCGTGATTTCATTGAAACATGCTGCTGTGCTGTAGAGTTGCAGTGTGACATCGTCCCATCGGACTTTTCCACCAAGGGCCGATTTCATTTCGGCGAGCCAGGAGGGAAGGGTGTTGAGTCTTTCGATTTCAGTGTTATGTGGTGAAACAGTTGTCACGGCGAGTTCAGCGGGTGGTCAGTTTGTCTTTTGTAATCAACTCTATTCGAACAGGAATCTCGGCTGGGACGCTCTCTCCGTTGATGGCTTTGAAGGCTGTCTCTACTGCGAGCCTGCCCATTTCTTCGGGATGTTGAGCAATGGACGCGTGCATGTCGCCGCTGAGGATTGCTGCTCGCGCGTCCTTGATCGCGTCGAATCCAACGACAACGATCTTTCCTTTCTTCTGAACAGCGGAAATCGCCTCCACGGTTCCGAGGGCCATCATATCGTTGCAGGCAAAGACGGCTTCTACGTCAGGATGTGCTTGAAGGATATTGCGAAAAACGTTGAATCCTTGATCTCGTTCCCAGTTCGCGGTCTGCGAAGCAACGATTGTGATTCCACTGAATTTGGCCAGCGCTTCGCGGAATCCGCTCAGTCGTGCATCACCGGTTTCGTGACCTGGAATTCCTTCCAGGATTACCACCTTCCCTTTTCCGCCGAGTTTCTGAGCGATGAACTCACCCGCGATCCTGCCGCCATCCTTGTTGTCCGAACCGATGAATGAAATAACAACAGCTCCGGATTCAGTCAGCGCTTTCTTGTCAACTCGTGTATCGATAGCAATCACCGGTATTTTTGCCTGGTTTGCTTTGAGAATAGCAGGAACAATTTCTTTCGATCCGCTGGGTGCCACACAAATGGCTGACACCTTTCTCTGAATCAGGTTTTCAATGATCTGCATCTGCTTTTCAACGTCGACTTCGCGTTCTGGAGCCTGAACAACCAAATCCACCCCAAGCGTTTTGGCCGCGGCCTGAGCTCCTTCCTGCATGTCGATGAAGAATGGATTGTTTAGCGTCTTCATGACAATTGCGATGGTTGGTTTGCCGGCGTGGTCAGACCGCCCGCACTGCTGAAAGCCAAGAAGAGCGACAAGGATGACAAGAAGAGCGCGCATTTTCATGTCGTGATCCCTTTCCCAAGCACGAGCCTTCTGTCTCTTCTCAATGCCATATCGATGAGAACAGCCAGGATAATTACGGACCCGATCACAACCTGTTGTGTGAAGGATGAGAGCCCGAGAAGGTTCAGGCCGTTTCTCAGGATGCCCATGATGAGAACCCCGATGAGCGTACCGGAGATTTTTCCTTCGCCCCCAAGCAGACTCGTGCCACCGATAACG
>JBGPAN010000420.1:0-4337 GCA_041480785.1 Bacteroidota bacterium
AGTTTGGCATTGTCGGCTGTGGCATGATCAGCGAGTTTCAGGCTGATGCAATCGGGAAGGTGCCCGGGGCCAGGGTGGTTGCTTTCTGCGACAACGTGAAAGCCGCGGCGGAAGGCCGGGCCGCCCAGTTCGGCGGAGTCGTCTACACGAGCGTCGAGGATCTCGTAAGGAATCCCGACATCGATGCGATTTCTATATGCACTCCATCCGGACTGCATATGGAAGCCGCCGTTGCAGCTGCGGAAGCAAAGAAGCACGTGATGGTCGAAAAACCGATCGAGGTCACTCTCGAACGTGCCGAGCATATTATCTCTGCCTGTCGCAGGAACGGGGTGAAGCTCGGAGCTATTTTCCCAAGAAGGTTCCTGGATTCGAGTCGGGTGCTCAAGAAAGCCATTGACTCCGGAAAGTTTGGAACAATCGTTCTCGCCGACGTATACATCAAGTGGTACCGCACACAAGAGTACTACGCGAGCGGAGGCTGGCGCGGCACAATGCGATATGATGGCGGTGGTGCTCTTATGAACCAGGGAATCCATGGCGTCGATCTCCTTCAGTGGCTCATGGGCGGGGTGGAGAGCGTGGCGTCCTTCACCGCAACAAGAGCACATACCGGAATCGAGGTCGAAGACGTAGCAGTTGCTTCGCTACGGTTCCGATCCGGGGCTCTGGGGGTGATCGAGGGTACAACGGGAGCATGGCCGGGAACCAAGATTCGCGTAGAGATTTCCGGAAGCGACGGTAGCGTGGTCATGGAAGATGAATCTTTCCAGACATGGCAGTTCCGAAACGAAACGCCGGAAGACGAAGAAATCCGGTGTCAGTTCGGACCGGCTGAGTCCCCGCTGTCCGGAGGAGCATCCGATCCCCGTGCAATCAACAGTGAAGGTCATCGGCGGCAATTTGAAGATTTCGTCGCGGCCATCCGCGAAGACCGTCCGCCTCGCATCGATGGCGCCGAGGCCCGATCGGCCGTCGCCATCATTACCGCGATTTACCGCTCTAGCCGTGAACATCGGGTTGTCACCGTCGAATGAGCACGAAGATCGCACCGTAAAGTCCACCCAAACACGCAGAACAGCGTCAAGGATATCAGATGCAAGTTGAGGGTGCTGGCACGCTCAAGAAGGGATCAGTCTTTGACGGAGTGACTCCCTACCACTGGCTGATTGTCATTATCGCATCGTTCGGCTGGCTGTTCGATTGCATGGACCAGCGGATATTTGCCCTGTCCCGCGAGCCGGCGCTGACGGAGGTCCTCGGCGCAGGAACCACAGATGCTGTGGTCAAGTCGTGGGTTGGCTGGGCGACAGCAGTGATGATGATTGGCTGGGCGACAGGCGGAATCATCTTCGGCACCATGAGCGACAGATTTGGGCGCGTCAGGACCATGGTCGTGACTCTTATCATCTATTCGCTCTTCACCGGCCTCTCCGGTCTCGCCCGATCTGCCGAGGAATTCATGATTTATCGATTCATCATGGGATTGGGCATCGGCGGCATGTTTGCTTCTGCCACCACGCTGGTCGCGGAAAGCGTTCCAGGAAATTTCCGGTCGATCGCGTTGGGATCTTTGCAGACTCTTTCATCTGTTGGGAACCTGATCGGATCGCTCGTGAGCACTCAGATCAAGCCGGGTCAGGCCGACTTCCTTTTCGGTATGTCCGGATGGCGAGTGATCTTCTTCGTGGGCGTGCTGCCGGCTCTGCTCGTGATCCCCATAGTCTTCTGGCTACGGGAACCGGATGCGTGGAAAGAAGCCAAGGCAAAATCGAAGAATGCTGACGGCACCGCGAGACGGATCGGTTCGATCGCAGACCTTTTCAAACAGTCCCATTGGCGCAAAAATCTGTTCGTGGGGATCGGACTTGGACTGGCTGGAATGGCTGGGCTCTGGGGTATTGGCTTCTTCTCTCCGGAATTGATTTCGACGGCCTTGAAAGGCGAATCGCAAAGCGTCATTGACTCAGTACGCGGATACGGCACGGCGATGCAGGACGTAGGTTCGTTCCTGGGTATGATGACGTTTACACTTGTCGCTACGTATGCAGGGCGCCGGAAAGCGTTCTTCGGCGCGTTCATCCTCTGTCTCATTACCACGATATTTGTTTTCAACAATCTCAAGACGGGTAACGACGCCTATTGGATGCTCCCCTTGATGGGGTTCGCCCAACTCTCGGTCTTCGGTGGCTATTCGATCTACTTTCCGGAGCTCTTCCCTACGCGACTTCGGGGGACAGGCGTTGGGTTCTGCTACAATACCGTACGGTATCTTGCCGCAGCGTTCCCTCCCATGCTTATGGGATTGAACCAACTGCTCATTCAGCAGAACGTCGCAGATCCGTTCCGCAAATCCGCCACAGTGCTGTCGTTCATCTTCCTCCTCGGACTCGTCGCACTTATTTGGGCTCCTGAGACCAAAGGCAAACCGCTGCCGGAGGATTGAAGCGCACCTCGCTTACTTACCGGAATGATGTTCGGAATCAGAAAAACCAGGACACTCAATCAATGGCTATTCTAAGCGCTTTCGCGGACGAAGTGACGGATGACTTCAAAGGACAGATCGACTTTCTGATATCGGAGAAAGTTGGGTTCATTGAGATTAGATTCGTCAATAAGAAGAACGTGATGGACCTGACACAGGCGGAACTCCTTGAAGCGAAACGGTTGATGGATGATCAAGGGGTGAGAGTGAGCGCAATTGGTTCGCCCATTGGAAAGATCAGGATCGAGGAACCGTTCGGACCGCATCTCGACAAGTTCAAGCGCGCGATCGATCTTGCACTCTTCTTCGGTGCACCGTTCATTCGCATTTTCAGCTACTATCTTCCCACAGGGGGGCTTGTCTCCGCGCATCGATCAGAAGTGCTGGACCGGATGGCTAAAAAGGTCGAACTGCTTCTTAGCACGAATCTGGTTATGGTTCATGAAAATGAAAGAGATATCTATGGTTCCAGCGCAGAGAATTGTGTCGACATGGCGAGATCGATTGGTTCACCGAAACTCCGCCTGGCCTATGACCCTGCGAACTTTGTATGGGGAGAAAAGATACGCAACAATGTCGAGGTGTGCTGGCCAGCGATGAAGCCGTATGTTGTCCACGTACATATCAAGGATTGGAAGCTCGAGAACGAGCATGCCGGGAGCATTCCGGGTGAAGGTGACGCTCAGATCCGCGAGCTTCTTGCAGATCTCGCAACGATGAAATACCAAGGCTACCTGACAGTGGAACCGCACCTGAAATCGGGCGGTCAGTTCGGCGGCGAGACAGGTCCGGAATTGTTCTCGCAAGCGATCGCCGCAACGCGAAGTCTCTGTCGAGATGTTGGCCTGCCATGCGATTGACACGCCGGGCTTCTTTCTGAAATTGTTGATTTCAAATCAGAGACATCTCAAAGGCCTTGCGGATGGTTGCAACTGCGGTAAGTAGACCGCCCCAGCTGCGCCGGAAATGCCGAAAAGCTAATGCTGATCAGCGTTTCCATTTCATGACAAGTAGCTGGGTAGCTGCTGTTCAAGCTCCGATGGTATGTTCTCGTACACGCCGACTTTCGCGGTTCCTTCCTCGTCAGCCTTCCGTAGCTCATGTAGGTTTGAAATCCGACAGGGATTTTCTGTCAGGACCGACAATCTCCATCGACCTTTCCGTCTTTTTCTTGTCGCTTGCAAGGCCGATTGACATTCGAAGCGTGACCGTGTAACTTTAGGTGAGGAGGAGTCTTTCAATGGCACGTCGCATCGCGTTTCTGTTCTTTGTCTCGCTCACTTTTCCCGTAACGGCCTTTCCGCAAGGATCAGTGGCCAGTGTGCGCCCTGTGGTTGTGCAGGGGGCGATGCGGTCGGAAACCGAGAAGTTGGTTAGCCGTCTCGACAATGTCAGCATCGAGAGGGTCGGCGGCTGGACGTTCTGGCGCGGCACGTTCGATGGCTATCCTGTGATTGTCTCGAAAACGCTCAAAGGTGTTGCGAATGCCGCTGCTGCGACCGCGATTGTCATCGAGCGATACAATCCCATCGCGATTGTCAATCAGGGTACAGCCGGCGGGCATGAGCCCAGTCTACATCTGTACGACATTGTCCTCGGGAACAGCTCGGTGAGCCTGGGGGCCTTCAAGACTCCATACCGGCCGGTTGGGACGGGAAGCAATGCACTCGACTGGGTGCCACTCAACTTGATGCTGTCTGAAGGAAGCGCTGGAAATGATTCCACCGCGCGCAAGGTCACCCGATTTCCTGGCGATACTGTGCTATTGGCAGCTGCTCGATGTGTGGCCCGGCTGTACACGCGCGGGCGTGTGGTGGACGGCGTCATCGGATCGAGCGATATGTGGAACGAT
>JBGPAN010000421.1:0-4335 GCA_041480785.1 Bacteroidota bacterium
ATCACCAGACCGATTCGCTCTTCCTTCGTACGCTGCGGAAGGAATTGAACCGTGACACAATATCACTCCTGCTCTTGACGTTTGGCGAAGTGGGATTCTATTACCTCTTTCTCGAAGGGAAAGACGAGAAATCGCAGGGATCTCAGACAGAAGAGAAGAAAACAGCGGAAAAGTAATCTGAAACTGCTTTGCCTTATTTGAGGGTAAAGAGGAAAGTAATCTCGCAGGTCTGGTCAACCTGGGGTTGAGAAGGTTTGAGCGGTTCAAACCGCCAGTAGCGAACCTCCTTCATCGCAGCATCTTCCAATCGTGAATCCGCTTTCTCCGCTGGACTCATAGCGTTGATCTCACCGGTGGGACCAACAACTGCAAGGAGCCTGATCTCGGCCTCGACCTTGGCACCTTCCGGATATTTTGGCAGCTCCCCGGCAACCTTGCGGCGCGTCCCACCTGCCAACCATTTCATTGAGTACCCAATTCCTCCTCCGGAGCCATTGCCATAGAAATCTGTACCGCCGCGACCACCGGTTCCGTACAATCCGGGAGCGGGCTTCGCAGCCGACCCAATCCCTGATGACGCCGGGCCGCTCGGCACATTCCCGTCTCTCCCTGCCACAACCGTGCCGCCCTTGACGTTGTTCAAGGGGTTGCCGTTGCTTCCCCCAACAGCGTCATTGCGTTCCCATGTGGAGGTTGGTTCTACTGCGGCGAGACTATTCCCATTGATCTTGTCGTTTGGAAGCACAGATGGGAGATCACCAATCCCTGTCCCCATTGCGCGCGGTTGACTCCCGGGCCGTCTCGTGGTGAATCCTTTTGACGGACGCGCTTTTCGGTCCGGCTTCTCGTCACCACTCTCCGTTGCATGGGCAAGAATTGGATATGCTTTGAGGCCCAAATCCGATTGGCCTATGGAAGGCACAACAGCAAGTTCTTCGTAGGTCGTGATTCGAACTTCGTGAGGCTGATTCTCAGGCGGTTTTGTGTAGAAGAACCCCCAGTAGACACCAAGGAAGACAACGTGAACTACGAGGGAGACAATGAGGCCACGTCGCATGTTGCGCCGATAGCTCTGCACCAACTCGACTGCACCATACCACGATCGTGTTCGCTGGAGAAAAACATACAACTCCGACATCTTACTCCCCTTCCACCGTCTTCGTCACCGCCGAAACCTTCACATGCATCAGCCCCAACGACGTGGCCTGTCGAACGAATTCTTTTCGATGATCAGTCTGTTCGTTTACAATACGTCGGATTGACCAAACCATTAAGGCCTTACTTTGCCTTCACCTTGTCAATCCAATAGTTCGTCTTCAGTTCTTCCCCGAAGTTCTGAATTGCCGATTCTGCTTCTTTCCGTGAAGCATAGTGACCGACGCGCACCGTGTACCATGTTCCGCCTTTGTAGGCTCGATCTTCGACGAAAGCAGGATATCCAGCCTCTCCGAGGCGCTTTACCATTTCTTCGGCGATTCCCTTGTCACGCCACGCGGAAACCTGGACCGTATATTCTCCCTTCATGTCTCCGACGTTTGCTGTCGCAGGAGGCGGCATTTCTTTCACTGCAGGTTTTGGTTCAGCTTTCGATGCCGGCTTCGCCGCGGTTTTTTCCCCACCTTTCTTCGCAGCGGTTGACGCGGGAGCTTTCGCTTTCTCATCAACCGGTGGTGTTTCAATCATCTGCGTTTGATTCGCTTCTGTTGCCTGAGCAGTCGTTTGCTCCGCAGGCTGTTGCTCAGGAAGCTGCACAACGGCAGGAGCAGGCTTCTTCCCCCACAAATGGACAACGCCGAGTTTGTTGAGCACAAAAGCCCCACCACCCACGACGGCGAGAACAAGAACGATGACCAGAATCATGCCCATCCCACCCCCCTTTTTCGCAGGGGCGTCTTCGGTTGTTGCTATCACATCACCGAGTTCACCCGAGTTTTCCAGGTTCTCCAGCGATCCTTCTTCTTGCAGGTTAAGATCTGGCATTGATGAATCCTCCTATGTTTGGGAGTTTGATGAATGAAGAATAATCACAATCAGTTGCTACCAACGGACACTCATTCCAGCAGATGCGACGAATGGAGTGGCACGATAGCCGTTCCACCCATCATAGTTGCTGTCAGTCAAGTTCTGAACATCGACGAACACGTCAAGCCATCTCAACGCGGAGTATTCTCCTCTGAGCCCAAACACGAGATACGCCTTCAATGCCTCAGTGGCGTAGAGATCCGGCATGCGATAACCGACAGCGGTCAGTGTCGGAAGGATTCTTAGTCGCGGAGCAATTTCCAGCGATACGCCAGCATCAAGCTGGACATCCGGGACGTATGGAATCTTCCGACCAGTAACCGAGTTCTTTGAGCTATTCGCAGCCAAAGACAGTATAAAGTAACCATTTGCGGCGAACTTCGCAAATAGGTCGGCCTGTATCGTCGAGAGGTTTGTGGTTCCGAAGTAAGCCGTCGTCCAGAATCCCTTCCCGACTCCTTCTGTGAACAGGGGATAGTCGCGAATCGATTGATAACGCGCTGAAACACGTGTTCGCGAGGATTCGCTCCATCCGGTCTCCACGACAGCGAGAAGATCGATTGGGATGTCAGATTGCCGGATTGTCGACGTTACAGCAATATAGGGATGAACCTGAAGGAGTCCGGTCAGCGAATTGAACTGGACACGTCCTTGATAGGCAACACTAGCGATCGTAGTTTCCAGGAAGCGATAACCGATTTCAGCCTGGGGGTAGATGCGTGCAAACTTCTGGCCCAGCATACCCTGCGTCACAAAGAACTGCCCTGCCCCCTGGACGAAGAAATTCCCGAACCATATTCTGTGCGTCTTCAGGCCGGCATCCAAAAATGGAAGCGTCCCCTCCCCCGACCCGGTCGTCGAGACCAAGGAAAGCCCCACACGACCATCGATAGGGACGCTTCCAAGAAGAAAATCGTACTCAGCTCCAACGTTGAACCGGCTCTCGGTCGCCGAGGTCGAGGAATCCTTTATGCCAGCCACCGACATCCCAACCTGTCCGCTGTAGTCAGTACCAAATTCCTTGGGCGAACTGTACTCGGCCGATATATCGAACCGTGATGTCGTTCGGGTTACTGACGGTGTCAAGGATCCATAGAACCGATACGTTTTGCTACCATAGTCCAGGTCCCCCTTAAGCATTCCCCGATCGTACCATTCTGAAGGTCCTTTGAGCGTCATCCCACCTGTGACGCTGAGGTGCCCTTCTGACCTGTTTGCGAACGGGACGTATGCACGAGACGTACCATACTGCAGATCACCGAAGAGATAGTTGCCCGCATCTCTGCTACTGAGCCAAAGTCCAAACTTCGAACTCAAATATGTGCCAACACTTCCCTGCACGCGCCCACTCTTGACAGCCTTCGCCTCTTGAACGAACATCTCTTTTTGTTCGGAAAGAAATTCAACAGTCGAACGATCACGGGGCGCATCCAACGGGTTCATCAATTCAAGCGCCCTCATCGGTTCGGAGGCCTCAACTTTTTCGACATCAGGCAAATCGATTGAAGCAGCCCCCGTGATTACGAATTGTTGCAGCTCGAATTTGGGGAGGCCATGAGGACTTCTCACCGTGCTATCCTGGTCCGACGCCTTCGGCAAGGAACTAGGAGGAGCAACGACAACGATACGACCTTCCGGTTGCGGCTTGGCCGTTGGAGACGGTTTTTCTTGGGCAACCGCGACGAACCACAGAAACAAAAGTGAAGCGCCCAATCTGAGTAGTCGTTTTATCATCGCACTATTGCCCAAGGCTCTTGAGACGGCGGGAAGCTTCTTCAAAATCTTCTCCAGCATTGTAGACCTTCAGCACTTGTTGATAAGCTTCTTTGGCCTTGGGAATGTCTTTCATTTGTTCATACGCTTTCCCCAGTCCGATATTCGCCTTCGCCAACCATCGTTCGTGCGAGGGGAAAACATAGCGGACGCGCAAGAACGCCGTGATTGCATTCTGCCAATCGCCGCTCTCTCCATAGGTGATGCCGCTCAAATATTGCCCTTCGGCGCCGACCTCATCCGTCCGAGAGGTGGAAACCTGCTGCGAAAGGGTTTGTGCAGAAGCGACATCCTTTTCTTTGAGAGCGATTCGCACCAGTCCGATACGCGACTTGTCTGCTTCAACGGTCGACCCGAATTTCGAGATCACGAATTCGAACTTCGCTTTTGCATCATCGGTGGCCCCGTTTTCATAAAACACCAGGCCTTTCTCATACGCTACGACGGATGAGAATTCGGACCCTGCCAGGTCCTTCTCCGCGCGGTCGAGTACCCTGAAAGAGTTCTCGTAATCCTTCAGCTTGAGATAGATCCTGGCAC
>JBGPAN010000422.1:0-4333 GCA_041480785.1 Bacteroidota bacterium
ACCTCTCAACTGCGACGAGCGGCAGTCTCAATCGCAGCAAACATCGCAGAGGGATTCAAGAAATCCGGAAGGGCCGATAAAGCACGGTTCTTCAACATCAGCCAAGGATCAATCGAGGAATGTCGTTACTACCTGATTCTTGCAAGAGATTTACAGTACGGACAGAGATCAGAATTGAATTTGCTTTTGGAAGAAGTCGGCAAGCTTCTCACGAGTTATCGTTCAGCCATTCTGAATTCTGACTCCTGACTTCTGTATTCCATCATAGGACTATCAAGAATACATGTTCTCATCAATCAAGAAAATCCACTTCGTCGGCATCGGTGGAATCGGAATGAGCGGGATCGCTGAGATCTTGCTCGACCAGGATTTCCGCGTCAGCGGCTCTGATCGTGGTCTCTCTGAGGTCACCGAGAGACTCCAGAGACTCGGAGCCACCATTTACGAGGGACATAAGGCAGAGCATATCGCGGATGATGTTGACGCGTTGGTTTATTCCTCTGCCGTCGCACTGGAGAACCCCGAGGTCCTGGAAGCGCAGCGGCGCAAGATCCCTGTCATTCGCCGGGCGGAGATGCTGGCTGAAGTGATGAGACTGAAGTATGGTATCGGCATTGCAGGCACACATGGAAAGACAACAACGACATCGATGGTCAGTCTCGTCCTTATGGAAGGCGGACTCGATCCGACGGTCATTGTAGGCGGAAAGTTGAGCGGCCTTGGCGGAACAAACGCACGCCTGGGCCACGGCGACTTTATCGTGGTGGAGGCAGATGAATTCGATCGGTCGTTCCTTTCCATTACTCCGACAATTGCCGTCATGACGACTCTCGAGACCGATCATCTCGATTGTTATCGCGATCTCGAAGATATCAAAGGTGCGTTTATTCAATTTGCGTCGAAAGTTCCGTTTTACGGGTTTGTCGTCCTGTGCCTTGATGAACCTGCGTTACTCGACATTATGCCGCAGCTCAATAAGAAGAAGATCCTCACCTATGGACTGAATCCTCAAGCGGACATACAAGCTGTCGACATCCGGCACAAGGACAACACCTCGACCTTCACGGTCGTGAAAGACGGAAAGGACCTCGGCCCCGTTACGATTCAGGTTCCCGGCAATCACAACGTGCAGAACTCGCTCGCAGCCATTGCGGTTGCTTTAGAGCTCGGCGTTCCGTTCGACAAAGTTCGTGCAGGCATTGAGAAGTTTGCCGGTGTGTACAGACGCTGGGAGAAAAAGGGCGAAGTCAACGGTATTTCGCTGTATGACGATTATGCACATCACCCAACGGAGTGCCGCGCAACGCTCGCCGGTGCAAAAGCAGGCTGGAGGCGGCGCGTCGTTTGCGTATTTCAGCCGCATCTCTTTACGCGGACGCGCGACTTCTACGAAGAGTTCGGCAAGGCCTTCCTGCTCTCCGACGTGCTGATCGTAACGGATGTTTATCCTGCACGTGAGGAGCCGATCCAAGGTGTCACGGGAGAATTAATCATCAACGCGGCAAAGCGGTTCGGTCACAAAGATGCTCACTATGTCCCCGACAAGAAGATGATCCCCGACCATCTCAAGTCCATTGTCAGGAGCGGCGACATCGTCATCACCATGGGGGCCGGGGATATCTGGAAGTTTGGGGAAGAATTCTTAAGTCAATTGAAAAGTAAAAAGTAGAAATGAAAAACTAGTTCACCCACTTTTTCATTTTACATTTTTCGTTTTTTTATTGGTCCGATGGTAACTCTCAGCGACATACAGCAATTCTTCCGCGGGCACATCGCCATCAACGAGCCGATGGCAAAGTACACATCGATGCGTGTCGGCGGGCCTGCAGATTACTATGTCGAGCCCATGGACAAAAAGGATCTCATCGAGATCGTTTCGTACTTCGAGAAGAATTCGTACCCCTACATGATGCTGGGGCGCGGGAGCAACATGATTGTCAGTGATGAGGGCATCCGTTGCGCCGCCCTCAACATCGAATCAAGTCTCTCCGACGTTCGGCTAGAAGGCGATCTCGTTATTGCTGAGGCAGGGGCACACTGGTCAAAATTTGTCGATTTCTGTATTCAGAATAGCCTGGCGGGCGTAGAAATGCTGGCCGGTATCCCCGGAACCGTTGGCGGCGCCGTGGTGATGAACGCCGGAGCGCGCGGCGGAGAAACTGCGGATTATTTGGTGGCCGTTGAAGTGTTTCGCAACGGTCAGTTCCAGACGGTGAAAAAAGTAGACGCGCGGTTCGCGTACCGTCGTTCTGGATTCGAAAAAGACATCGTTCTAAGCGCATCGTTCCGTTTGCCCCAGGGTGACAGGGATGAGCTGATCGCCAGGCGGCGGGAATACATCCTGAAGAGGAATACAACGCAGCCGCTGACCCTCCCCAACTCTGGCAGCATGTTCAAGAACCCGCCGGGAATGTTCGCGGCAAAGCTGATCGAGCAGGCGGGGCTCAAGGGGAAACGGGTAGGAAACGCTCAGATCTCCGACAAGCATGCCAATTTTATCGTCAATCTCGGAGACGCAAAGGCTTCCGACGTGGTGACGCTCATTGATCTCGCACGCCGGACGGTGCATCAAAACACGGGCGTTCTCCTCGAACTCGAAGTGAAGCTCGTAGGTTTTCCCAATGAAGTCCGACAGAAGGTCGCATGAGCACGAGCAGAACATTGAAATTCGGTTTTCTGGGACTTGGATTGCTGGCAATAGTACTCGTCGTCGCCGCGAATCTTTGGAAGTCGGATCTAAAAGTGAAACGTGTAACGATCGAGGGAAATCGCATCGTTGAGACAGCGGAACTCACACAACTGATTAAGGTCCCGAAGAACACGCCGCTTCAGGAAATTGATTTGATGGCTGTTCGACGCGATATCATGAGTCATCATTTCATCAAAGATGCGGTGGTCGAGCGTGATTTGCCGGCAACACTGAAAGTGACCGTGAAAGAGCGTGTACCTCTGGCCATCATCAACAGCACAGAGATTCTGTATCTGGACGAAGATGGCGTTGTGCTCCCTCACTCGATCTCGAAACAGTTGTTTGATTTGCCTGTGCTGACAGGAATGCCTGATGGTCTTGCTCTTGCCCCCGGAGCTACCCTCAAAAACCCTGATATACAGGAAGCACTCAGAATTCTCGCATGCACGAAACTGGTAAACAAAGAGTTGTATCATCTGATCTCGGAGGTACGGTTGCGGAATGGCGGTGACATTGTTCTGTATGCTTCGGAGTGGGGGGTTCCGATCATTTTTGGCCAAGGGGAAATCCCCAGTAAGTTGGTACGACTGGAAGCATTTTGGAATGATGTCGTCCGCGAGCGCGGCTCTGATAATTTGCAGTACGTTGATTTACGGTTCGATGATCAGGTTGTCGTCCGATGGAATAAAAAACAAAGTTAGAAACCAAGCTCATAGCACAGTGGGACAGATGATTGGTCCCTCCTGGATTGAAAGGAAAATAGGGCTGTATGACACAGGATATCGCGGTTGGACTTGATATTGGTACCACGAAAGTCTGCGCCATCGTTGCCGCGCCAGATGAAAACCATCCGGGGAAGCTGAACATCCTTGGCATCGGGAAGAGTTCATCTGACGGGTTGACACGGGGCGTCGTAACGAACATCGAAAAAACAGTCCGCTCGATCCAAACCGCTGTGGCTGATGCTCAGGCTCAGTCGGGCGTCAAGATTTCTTCTGTCACCGTCGGCATTGCGGGCGATCATATTCAGAGCTTTCAGAGCCGCGGCGTTGTCGCCATCAGCCGCCCCGAGAACGAAATTTCTCAGGAAGATGTCGAGCGATTAATCGATGATACGAAGAAGGTTGCCCTTCCCTCCGACCGGAAGATCATCCATGTCATTCCGCAACAGTTTATCGTGGACGGTCAGGACGGAATCTATGACCCCGTTGGTATGTCAGGCGTTCGGATGGAGGCGGTAGTTCACATCATTACAGGACTGGTGACAGCGGCACAGAATATCTACAAGTGTGTGCAGCGTGCGGGGCTTCATGTGAACGATATGGTTCTCGAGCCGCTCGCGTCGAGCTACGCTGTGCTCGACGATGAGGAGAAAGAGGTGGGCGTGGCATTGCTCGATATCGGCGGCGGAACGACGGACCTGGCGGTCTTTGAAGAACGCACGATCCGTCACACCGCGGTGATCGGCATCGCCGGCAAGAAGGTCACCGACGATATCCGCAAGGGGCTTGGCATCCTGACGGACCAGGCCGAGCGCATCAAGCAGGACCACGGATATGCGTTCATGGCTGCCATCGTAAACAATGAGCCGATCGTGTTGCCCGGGATCGGTGGGCGGGCACCGATCGAGATTGACAAGAAACT
>JBGPAN010000423.1:0-4331 GCA_041480785.1 Bacteroidota bacterium
GGGAAGACGATGGCAATGAGCATAGACGCCGCTCACATCCATTTAATGTGACGAACCGTCGTATACGGAACCGTACGTACGGTGGTGTGGGAGGACGGCGGGGGCAACCCCGCCTCCTACCCGATTCCGGCCGGTTCTCGTAGGATCAGCACGGGAAACAACCGGTTGCCTTTGTTCTACAAGCATCACTTACGTCCTATTTGACTGCTTTCCCTTTCGCGAAACTGGCCGAAATCGCTCATGCCTTGTCAACGAAGACATCGATCCTCTGATTGCCACGTGGGACTGCCCGTGAAGAACGTGGTGATCCGTTCCGAGACGCATCTGTTTTCGAAGTGAGCAAGCGGTGAATAATCCTTGATTGAGAGGGAAAAGGTGCATAGCTTCAACTCATCGATTCTGCACTGTACGAATCTCCTCTGATCACGGGCGTTTTCTGGCAAGATCCCAGAAGCTAGCTCAAGATCATTCCCTAACTACTTGACCTGCAACCGTATCACCGGAAGCGTGCAAGTATCTCAGCCGCTTGGGCAGCACCGTGCCCTTTCCTGGTTCGATACAATCCTACATGGAAGAGCATATCGCTCTTCAAGATTACCCCAACATTATTTCACAATGGAGGTCTCTATGAGGACTTCATTACGGCGCATATTTTCTCTCGGCGTTGTTCTGATATTCACTGTGCAATATAGCTCCATCGCTCAAACGATCACTTCAACATCTACCGGCGGAAACTGGGAAAATGCTGCCACGTGGATTGGTGGCATCGTACCGACTGAGAACAACGATGTTGTCATCAACGGAACCGTTTCTATCACAGGGGCGCCGAAGTGCCGGAACGTTACGATCAACGCTGGACAAGTCCTCCAAAGTGGAGGTAGTTTGGGCTGGGTTGATCCTGATTTCAAAGGAAACGTTACGAACAACGGAGTTGTCAGGAATCGGCCGGCGGGGAATGCACTTTGGATGGAAGTCTATGGCAACATCACCAACAATGGGATCTGGTCATGTAGCGGTACCTACTTGCCGGGACAGAGGAAGCAGTATCTATCACAGGCAGCAGGGAAGTTCTTCGAGACTGAATTCCGCAAGGGCAACTCTAGCGGTATCACGGACACGAACGAGGTCGTTGCCTCCAGCGCTCTGACCTTCAAGAATGCATTTAATCTTCAGGCCTCTCTTGCAGTTGGTGGTTACTGGCAAGGCCGATTGAACATGGCGGGTAATTCACTGACCCTCGCTGGAAGTGCGAACATCTACAACGGAACGGTCGTCAATGCAACAAACATCTATGTCCAGGACAATGTAGTATTTGCTGTGATCACGTACAGCGGTACAACGACTCTGCACGGAACGGTCTCACTTGCGTACAGTGTTGTGTTCACTGGAGATGTGACAATCCTAGACACTCTTCAAAGTGGAGGTAGTTACACCTATCCTTATACTAGTTTCAAAGGAAACGTTACGAACAACGGAGTTGTCAGGAATCGGCCGGGGGGGATTGCACTTCGGATGGAAGTCTATGGCAACATCACCAACAATGGGATCTGGTCGTGCAGTTATACGTACGTCTATACCTATGGCAAGGACCGAACGATCAACGGCAGGTTTCAGACCTATCTCACGATCCAAAAAAACGGTACTCCAGCGGCAGGATCAGTGTATGTTGGAACCAGACTTGATAACTACGCGACTATCGAGATCGGGAATGGGACCATACTAAACGTTCAGTTTGGGGCTGTCCTCAACGACTATGGCACAATCATCGGAGGTGGCCGCTTGGTGAACAATGGGCTTGTGTCGGCCCACCGGAAGATCACGGTGACACAAGACTACTCATCCTACGAAGCAGTTTGCCGTATTCTTGCTGGGAGCGGGATTGACACGCTTGTGATTCAGACCAACGGCTATCAGGTGCCAGAAACCTTTTCGAACGCTCTGAAAGCGTGGTGGCGCCTTGTGCCTAGCCCATCGACCGCATCAAATGTTCCGATGTCTTATCTAAGGATGTACTACGACGATGCGATGCTTGGCAGCAACAGCGAATCACAGCTGCAGGTCTATTGGTCCGCGGACACTGGGAAAACGTGGAAGCAACTCTCCACGACCGGCAACACGACCCGTAATGCAAACGACAACTGGGTCCAAATCATAGACGTCCCCGCCAACGGCAGCTATGTACTCTCGTCCAGTCCGAATCCGGTTTCTGTCAGACGATCCGTGATCGTGTCTCTGCTCGGTCGAACCCAGATCCGCGTCGGTCCACCGAACCAATACACAGTCCAGTATGTCAACAACAGTGACGTCGAAACCGGAGACATGCTCCTCCAACTAGGTGGCACGGGGGGTGTACACATACGGTCTGTCACTCCATCTCCCCAACCGGGCTACACGAGCAAGGCCATTCCGGTTGACAGCCTGACCTATGATGGCGATGACACATCTGTCTTGCTCTGGGTCATGAGTATGGCTCCTCGGGAGGAACGAACATTTTCCCTCATTGCCACAGCAACGCCTGGATTGGGAAAGTCTTCGATGACTGCCGAATCCATAACCCTCAATGTGATCGTGGTCTTCATCGGCGTTGGGTTGATCGAGGAGTACGTCTCCGACGCGATTGTGAACGGGACCGAAGCTTTTTTTGCGACGAAGGTCTCTAACGGGGATATGAGGGCTGCGGCAAACCGGGCAATCAATGGAACGTGTCAGAAAACGAAGGTCGCAGGTGAGTTGCGTGAGGCGCCTGCGAAGAAAGTCTTTGGGGAGGTTGCGGAGAAACTGGCCGAGCATTTCATCGGGGTCGTCTTGTGGCCTTTGAAATTGGGAAAGGTCATTCTTGTGGATTGTGTGGGAGCAGCGATAAGGGGAGCCAAGCGGTATGTAGGTGGAGATGCCGTTGACCAGGCGGAAGCATTCATGGAGGAAGGAACAAAGCCCCTTCAGAAGGTGACGTCGTGGGACCCGAACGAGAAAATCGCTCCGGATGGATATGGGACAGAGCGATTCCTGTCAACAATCGGACGCATGAACTATCAGATTCTGTTCGAGAACAAGAAGGAGGCAACCGCCCCGGCGTACACGATCGTGGTCGTGGATACTCTCCAAGCTGATTTCGATTCAACGTCTGTCGTGTTCGAAAAAACCAGCCACGATGGACCGGCCTATAACTGGCAAATGACCAAGAACGGGAACATTCTAAAGTGGAGAATCGACGCGATAGAACTTCCCCCGAACGTCAATCCTCCCGAGGGAGAGGGATATGTGACGTTCTCAGTGAAGCCGAAGAGCGCAGCGGTGTCAGGCACAATCTTGAAGAATACCGGGACGATCACATTTGACATCAACGCTCCAATCAGAACAAATCAGGTGATGAACACGCTCGACCTTGCACCACCGACGACGGTCATGAAACCAATCCCGCAGAAGCTGACATCGAACACAATTGTGGTCAAGTGGCAGGCAACGGATGGGACGGGGGGATCGGGCGTGGCTTCTGCGACAGTCTTTGCTTCGAAGGATGGTGGACCATTTGTCTCTGTTGGCACATCGAGTACAGATTCGTTGGTCTTTACACCCAGCAGCGGTTCCCACAAGTACACGTTCTATGCGCTGGCGAAGGACAATGTCGGCAATGTGGAATCAGTGCGGCCGGCGCTTGTAACGTCTGATATTGTTAACGATGTTGAGGAGAAGATCACAGTACCCACAGAATTCTCTCTCTATCAGAACTATCCGAACCCGTTCAATCCAACGACGGAAATAGTCTTCAGCGTCAGTGTAGCGGTGAAGGCAACGTTGAGGATTTACGATATGCTGGGTCGCGAGATTGCGACGTTGGTTGACGAGGTGAAGAGTCCAGGTCGCTACACAGTGAGGTGGGATGCGGGGAAGAATGCGTCGGGAGTGTACTTCTATCGGTTGATCGCCGGCGATTTTGTGCAGACGCGAAGGCTGGTATTCATCAAGTAATGTTCGCCAGATCCTCATTATCGATTGTGAGAAGGGCTCGATTCGTCGGGCCCTTTTTGTTTAGCTTTGCAGGGATGAGCAGATGATAACTGACGAGCAGGTTGCTGAAAAAGCCCGTCATCGACTGAAGTCCACGCCTTTGGAAACGCGAAACCCTTCGGGTTTTGTAGCAACATAGCCATCCGATTTATCGGATGACGCTGCCAAACCGTTTTTCAGCACCCTGCTAGTGCCACTTCTAATAAGAGATCTTGTATTCAGTGAGGCGCTAGCAGGCTGGGAAAAAAGGCACACAAGCAAGGGAATTCGTCAGGGTGAGCGGAGTCGAACCCTGCTATTTGCATCAATTGAGACGTTTCGAC
>JBGPAN010000424.1:0-4320 GCA_041480785.1 Bacteroidota bacterium
GGAAGACGATGGCAATGAGCATAGACGCCGCTCACATCCATTTAATGTGACGAACCGCCGTATACGGAACCGTACGTACGGTGGTGTGGGAGGACGGCGGGGGCAACCCCGCCTCCTACCCGATTCCCCAAAGGATCAGGTCCCGTTTCCAAAAAGGCAATTCTGTGCCTCAAATCCGATTTCCCTAGCTTCACGCAATTTGCCAACGCAAGAATGTCAATTCTTTTGGCTTGATATTGCCCTTGGCCCTCAGTAAAATCGCCCATAGACCTTCAAGACGTTTTCATCCTCCCAGTATCCGGCAAGTTTCCGGATACTGAGAGATCGCAACTGCCCTAAGAGCCACACGCCATTCGACCGATATCCGCTGCGTTTCAAAGGTCGTAGTACGATCGTCACAGTTTCGTTAACCAATCTGCATTCTTCTTGATACCAATGTTCCGATGTCATCGAGCAGGGGGGTGTCATGAATCACTCTCGCTTTTTCCTCAGCCTCTTCGTGATGTTTCTGTCTCCTCTTGATTTGTTGTGGTCGCAAGATGCAATCCAGGATAGAGTCCGCCTGGATAATCTGGCGTCCATCGTTCGTTACCGCTCACGCGCGAGCGGAAACTGGAATACTCCGTCTACATGGGAGATCTCCACAGACAACGGCCAGACATGGCGCGGCGCAACGTCGACAACGCCTGCCTCTGGCAGCGCCGCGTGTACTATCGTTCTCCTTGGACACACAGTAACTGTGACGCAAAGCGTCGCGATCGATTCCACGTTGATTGATGGTCAAGTAACGATCAATCCTGGTCAGACTCTGACGATCGCAAACGCTCCAGGGACCGACCTCATGATTGATGGAACAATCCTAAATCAGGGAACATTCTCCGTGAACGCAGGCGCTACCTGGATGTTGAACGCTGGAGCGACTTTCATCCAAAATTCTTCGAGCGGAATCTCCTCTGCGCTCAATGCCGCGACGATCAGCTCATCGAGTACATTCGAGTATCGGGATTCTGGAACGCCCTCGCTTAGCGGCCGAACGTACGGGAATTTGAAGCTTACGACCGCGGGCTCCAAAACATACACGAATTCAGCATCATCGGGTTCATTGACAGTGTGCGGTCTCCTCGAAATCGGCATGGGGGTCACATGGATTACAGGGGGATTGGAGACTGACATCAGTGTGCAAGGGAGCACGATCGTGAACGGGATCTGGACAGGTAGTGGGAACGCGAACCAGGGCACGCATACATTCAAAGGTGCATTCAGCGTCTCGTCGAGTGGAGCCTACTCGCTGGCGACGACGGGGGCGATCCAGGGCAATCTGAATTTCAACAGCGATCTCATGGTCTCTGGGTCACTGACCGCACCATCGAACCGATCTGTGAGTTTCAGTGGTGGAAGTCCTCAAACGATAGGAGGAGGTTCCACCATTTCGCTTGGAAATGGGCTGACAGCGTCTCAGAATCTCACAGTGGGCGCTGGGGCAACTGTGCAGATCGCCGTAGGAAAAGTGATGAAAGTCCTAGGGGACCTCACTGTTCTTGGATCGATCAACGGCCCAGGAAGTCTGTCATTCGAGGGAGATTCGAAGACCCTCATGAACAATGGTTCGATAACTGCATCTGCAGCGTTCGTTCCTGCGGCAGCAAGAATCGCTGGAACAGGGGTCTGGAGTTCTATCACAATTGCGTCCGGCTGCGATGCAACCATTGAGGGTGAGCATGCGTTGATCGGTGCTGGCACACCCTTGGTTGTGAATGGCACAGCAGCTCTCAAAAGCAGCAGTACGATCGTCTATCGTGGTTCTTCCAGCCAGACAATCGCGCCGCTCGCATATCGAAACATGGAAATCAACAATCTTGCAGGGGCCACACTCTCTTCGACTGCGAGTATCTCGGGAGTACTCACTCTCCGAAAAGGTGTTTTCAGTGCTGGCTCAAACCTGACATTGGCTTCTTCCGCATCGATTGTGAGGGAAACTGGTTCGTTGACTGGGACGCCGAACTTCGGATTCCAGGTAAACGTGATCTATGGTGGGAGTGTAGCAGTTACGACAGGTCCGGAGATCCCCAGCGATACTTCGGCGCTTGTCAGCTTGACGATCAACAACCCAAGTGGCGTCACGCTTGGAAGAGGAGCCATCGTCAATGGGACAGTGGACGTCACTGGTGGGAATCTCATCACCGGCCCAAACACGTTGACACTCGGCGCCTCAGCGACGATCAATGAAGCGGGCCCGTACGCCCTCATCGGCCAGATCCGGACGACGCGGCCGCTCACAGCCGGTATGAGAGAGACGTTCGGCAGCTTGGGCGTTGAGATCAATGCGGCTGGTGTCGCACCAGGGATCACGGCTGTCTCCCGCGTGACAGGTTCGGCCTCAACTTTGGCGGGTGGAACCTCAATCATGA
This sequence comes from Bacteroidota bacterium, assembly GCA_041480785.1. Lineage (GTDB taxonomy): Bacteria > Bacteroidota > Ignavibacteria > UBA10030 > UBA10030 > UBA9647. The sequence goes on from JBGPAN010000424.1 coordinate 2,409, forward strand.
GGTATTTTGATATCACGCCGACCGTCAACAGCGCTCTATCTGCGACCCTCGTGTTCCGCTACGGGGCGTCCGATCTCAACGGTATCAAAGCAGAAAACCTGAAGCTGTTCAAATCCACAGACAGCGGGTTGTCGTGGGCGACCGTTGGCGGTGTCGTCGACGTGCCGAACAAAAACGTTACCATTGGATTAGTTAGCTCTTTCTCTCGATGGACGGCTGGCGAGCCTTTCCCCGTTCCCACGCTTGCCAATGTCAGTCCAACCATTGGTGAGATCGGATCGTCGCTCACGATTGAGCTGAGAGGTACAGGCTTCGTGCCCGGAGTGAGCACTGTTGCCTTCAGCGGAGGCGGCATATCTGTAAACTCCTGTGTGGTCAACTCGTCGACTTGCATCGTGGCCAATATCGCAATTTCATCGTTGGCCACACCGGGCTACCGGAATGTGTCGGTAGCGAATGCTGGAGCTGGCACTGTCATGCTTCCTGATGGCTTCGAAGTGCGGAAACACCTCAACCCAGTGCCCAGTGTAGTATGCGTTGAACCCTCAATCGGGGTAAGGGGCCAATCACTCAGCGTGAAATTGCGAGGAAGGGGCTTCGTCGCAGGATTGACCACTGTGTCCTTTGGTGACAGCATCGAGGTGAGATCTTTAGTCATTGCCGCCGACACCTCGCTCGCCGCAACGATCTTCGTCGCTCCTGGCACAGCTCTTGGCGTTAGAAGTATCCTCGCGGTCAATCCTGCCCCCGGAGGCGGCACATCGACTCTTCTCGGGGCGTTCACGGTGGCGAATCCAGCTCCAACACTTTCAAGTCTCTCTCTGACCGCTGGCGCGCGGGGGCTCTCATTCTGGATGACACTGACCGGGACGAATTTTGTGCGGGATTCAAGCAGGGCCAGTTTCGGTAATGGATTAAGTGTTGACTCAACTGTTGTTCTGAGCTCTTCAATTCTGTCGATCAAATTGAAAATTGGATTAGACGCAATTCCGGGAGCCCGCGATGTCACTGTCACGAACACCTCCCCTGGCGGTGGGGTCGCCACCCTGCCGGCCGCGTTTTTGGTCACAAACCCTACGCCCACATTGTCGACAGTCATCCCCGATAGCGGATGGTTGGGACAGAGTTCGAATGTTGTTCTCACTGGTACGAACTACATCGAGAAAGTCACAGCTGTCAGCTTTGGCGACGGCATCGCGGTGGACTCGATCTCGGTTCAGAGTGGTGATCGGATTCACGCTCGACTGTCGATTGCTGTCGCTGCAACAGCCGGGCTTCGTGACGTATCTGTGGTCAATGGCCCCCCAGGCGGTGGCACAGCGACATTGAAAGGCGGGTTCCGTATACTGAACTTGCAACCAACGATCTCCAGCGTCACTCCGTCTCAGGCTCTGTCCGGAGAGAGTCTTACCCTCACGATCCTCGGAGCGAATTTCATTCAAGCGCACACTCAGCTGTACTTTGGCCCGGGGATCACAGTCAACTCGGTGACGATCGAGAATCCGAGTCAATTGCGCGTCGCGATTGCTATTTCCCCAATGACGCCCGGGGGACCCCGGGATGTTGAGGTGACGATACCTGCACCGGGTGGTGGGAGCGCGCGGCTCTCAGGAGGTTTTACTGTCAACAATCCTTCTCCGACCTTGACAAGCTTGTCGGCGACTTCAGGCGCGCGCGGAAAGGCGGTCGGATTGCTTGTCACCGGCTCTGGCTTCCTTCCTGGGGCCACAGCCATGAGTTTTGGACCCGGTGTAGCGTTGACCTCGCTGTCTGTTAGCAATCCTAGCCAGTTGTTCGTCGACCTCTTCATCGCGCGGGATGCTGCACTCGGATTCCGGGATGTGACGGTGACGAATGCGTCGCCAGGGGGCGGTACACAAGCACGGTCAGCCGCATTCGAGGTCGTGAACCC
>JBGPAN010000425.1:0-4292 GCA_041480785.1 Bacteroidota bacterium
AATTTCTTTCTCGGTCAAATTTATCTTCTTATGACGGTCTGCCTCGCGTTGAGCATTTTGTTCCTCAGTCAAGAACGCGACATCCTTGCGGGTATTTTGGCAGGAATCTTCGTACCAATCAAATATTTCCCCGCCTGTTTGATTCTGCTGTTTCTGCTGCAAAGGCGTTGGTCAGCGGTGTGGAGTACTATGGCAAGCGCTGCTGTCGTCTTCATTGTCAGCGTGTTGTGGTTGGGACCGGCAATTCATGAATCATTCCTCCGTGCTGTTCTGTTGCCTCACCTTAACGGAGAGATGGCTAATCCGTTCTCAGCGACATATCAATCCTGGAATAGTCTGCTGCGGTCATTGTTCGTGCGAGATTCAGTGTTCAATCCGCAACCGCTTCTTGATTCCTCATCCACATTCGCGGCTGCGAGAGCAGTAGCCATGGTTAGTCCTGTAGCACTCTTCTTCTGGTACTTGGCTCGTCCGGGTATCGCGGCGCACAAGACTTCGCTGGTTGTCGCAGCGTTGTTCGCTCTCGTACTCCTTCTTGCACCCGCGACTGCGACGTACCATTTCCTTGTCCTCTCGATCCCAATAGCTATGCTGTATTCCAGTGTTTCAAAGGACGGCCAGACTGGAAGTATTCTGCTCATCCTATTCCTTTATGTGGGTATGGGGGTTGTGCCGGCGATAACGATGGAACGTCTTGGTCTCTCAGGCTTGTGGAAAGCACTCGAATATCCCCGGCTGTATCTCCTTTCCGGGTTTTTCCTGGTCGCCATATTGTCCATGAACTCAAGTCATCGGCAAACGAGCGATCCCGCTGAGGAGGCATTGAGCTCTTGATCGCACTGGTAAACCCACGCTCTACACGATGGCGCTACAGGATCCCACTTTCGATCCTCTCCATTGGAGCATCCCTTGAAGGCACCTATCCGTACGAGATCGTCGATGGAAACCTCGAAGAGAATGTCATCGGGGTCTTGAAGCGGCTCATCTCTGCACACGCAGTGAAGTACGTCGCACTCACGGTCATGCCGGGTCCTCAATTGCAGCAGTCCATTCTCGTTTCGAAGGCACTCAAAGATGAGTTCCCATCCGTGAAGATCATTTGGGGTGGATACTTTCCAACATTACATCCAAGCGTCACATTGAGTGCACCGTATGTCGATTTTGTCGTGCGCGACCAGGGGGATTTCTCCTTTCGAAATCTGATCGACGCTCTTGAAGCTGGACACGATGTCAGCGCAATTTCCGGACTGTCGTACAAAAACCCCACAATCCAACACAACAAGAAACAGGAGTTGATCGATCCAAATGTCGTTCCCCCACTTCCCTACTCAAAGGTTGATATCCAGCGATACATCGGCAGAACATATCTCGGGACGAGAACAATCAATTACCATTCCAGCGTGGGTTGTCCATTTCTGTGCGGATTCTGTGCTGTCGCCGCAGTGTACAAGGCGAGATGGACTGGCCTCGAGCCTGAACGCATCGTGAATGACCTTCTCTGGTTCCAGGAGCAGTACCACATCAATGCCGTAGAATTTCATGACAACAACTTCTTTACGTCTGAAAAACGAACCTTCCAGTTTGCACGAGGAATGATTGGCAGGAACATCGCGTGGTGGGGAGAGGGACGACCCGATACGCTGCTCCAGTATGACGATGCCACATGGAGGCTGATGCGCGACTCTGGCTGCAAAATGATCTTCTTTGGCGCAGAATCGAGCTCTCAGTCCGCCCTCGATCTGATGAACAAAGGTGGTACTCAGACTCCCGATACGGTGTTGGCGCTCGTCAAGAAAATGAAACAATACAGTATCGTGCCTGAGTTGTCGTTTGTCCTCGGAAGCCCAACAGAGACTATCGAGCAGGATCTGGAACGAGACTTTGACTATATCCGGGACCTCAAACATATAAATCCGGAGACGGAGATTGTTCTGTATGTCTATTCCCCCGTTCATTTTCAGGAATCGGAGCTGTTTTCCGCTTCGAAAGCTCACGGGTTCCAATTTCCTGAAACGCTCGATGATTGGCTCTTGCCCGAGTGGCAGTTCCACGATCTAAGGAAGAATCCTGTCACTCCATGGCTCACGCCGCGCATCGTGAAACGCATCAAGAATTTTGAACGTGTGCTCAATGGCCGCTATCCAACAAATTCGGATCTCAAGTTGACCAAAGTCCAGCGGCGTTTGTTGAGCTCTTTTGCCACTTGGAGGTACAAGATGAAGTTCTATGCGGCACCGTACGAACTTGCCGTGCTACAGCGTCTCTTCAAATATCGCCAACCTGAGATTGAAGGATTCTAACGCCATGGCCGGATATTCGCCTCAGCATGCCTTGCGCCAGACCGCACGCCAACTGTTCTCCTTCGTTGCCTATCATTTCTGGGTGAAGCCCAGATCCCGGCGCACAGTCGAGACGAGACTACTCGGATTCAAAATGGTTGTCCCGCCAACAGTGTTCCATCCCCGATATTTCTTCACCAGCAAATTCATGGCGGAGTTCCTGAAACGGCAAGATTTCGAAGGGAAACGTTTGCTGGATCTTGGCTGTGGTTCGGGGATCCTGTCCCTTGTTGCGGCATCCAGAGGTGCAAACGTGACAAGCATCGACATTAATCCTTTTGCGGTGGCTGCTACGAGGACCAATGCTCAGTTGAACAGCCTCACTGAACAGATTTCTGCAAGAGAAGGTGATCTGTTCGACTCCTTGGATCTTCTTGAAGGGTCATTTGACTGCATCATCTCGAATCCCCCCTACTATCCTGGTGATCCGTTGACCATGTCCGAACGTGCCTTCAAAGGCGGTTCGAAAAACGAGTATATGAGCAGGCTCGCTTCGGCGTTACCTTGGCTATTGCATCCCGAAGGTTCGTTCTTGGTTGTGCTCTCTTCCGACGTTGATGCGCGACCGCTGCTTGGTCCTTTTGAGGCGACCGGCTTTTCAGTACGAACTCTTGCGACGAAGGAACTCACATTTGAAACACTAGCCATCGTTCAAATCCGGCGGGAAGAGGTGAACAGCGGTTCATCGCCACCAGGTTATCGCTGACACCTCGTTGCATTTCACTCCAATCTTGTCTATATTTTTGCGGATTTGCGACATTGACGATCAAATGCCTTCTTACAAATGCGGAAACAGAACCGATTGAGATCTGAATACCAGGATCTTGTCAAAAAGGCTCGAGAAGCCAAGAAACGCGCTTTTGCGCCTTACTCCAAATTTCATGTCGGCGCCGCCCTCCTGACTGCCAAAGGGAAGATCTATACTGGATGCAACGTGGAAATCAGCACATACGCATTGACGATCTGCGCAGAACGCACGGCAATCTTCAAGGCGATCTCTGAAGGTGATCGCCGGTTCAAAGCGATTGCTGTAGTCTCCGACGATCCGGGTTACACACCACCCTGCGGCTCATGTCGTCAGGTGCTTATGGACCTTGCCGGCAATATTGATTTCCTGATGATCAATGGGAAAGATCAGGTGGAGATTCTCAAGATGCGGGAGCTTCTTCCTCATGCCTTCGGCAAAAAGAACCTTGAACGAACCAAAAAGAAACGCGGGTAGCTCATGGATACTTCGGAACTGCACAATGTTCCACGAAACACCGGATGGATTGAAGTCGTCTGCGGGTGCATGTTCAGCGGCAAAACAGAGGAGCTGATACGGCGTGCGAGGCGTGCCGAGATCGCTAAACAAAAGGTGGCAATTTTCAAACCCAGAATAGACAACCGATACAGTGGTCAGCATATTGTTTCACACAGCGAACAATCTCTGACTTCCACCGTCGTAGATGATGCCTCAGAGATTCTTGCCCTTTCCAAAGATGCACAGGTCGTCGGCATCGACGAAGGTCAGTTTTTCAAAACCAACCTTGTGGAAGTCTGCGAACAGTTGGCAAATCAGGGAAAGCGAGTAATTGTAGCAGGACTCGATCAAGACTATCTCGGAAAACCATTCGAGCCAATGCCACAACTCTTGGCTGTAGCGGAGTACATCACGAAAACGTTGGCGATATGCGTTGTTTGCGGCAATCCAGCAGACCGGACGCAACGAAAGACTCACAGCGCGGATCGAGTTCTGGTTGGCGCGAAGGACATCTATGAAGCTCGCTGCCGTCATTGCTTTGAGCCACCTTCTGAATGAATTCACCTGTTTCAAACAGGCAAGGAATCGAGGATCCACGAAGTGGAAGGAACACAGGCATTGATTGATAGTCAGGTACTAGACAAAGCCGTAGCGTATCTGACCTCACGTATCACTCGAAGACCCGAAATCGCTCTTGTACTGGGTTCAGG
>JBGPAN010000426.1:0-4285 GCA_041480785.1 Bacteroidota bacterium
CGATATCCTCGGGCCCTCGACGAGACAGATCTTCGATTTGGCGGACATCAACAATACCCGTTCCATTACTCCTCCGGGTCAGTCCGGCCAGGTGTTTCAACGGCATTATGATGATCAGGTTCACATGTGGTTGAATGGACTGTATCGCAAACAGACCATGGACAGGGCTTCGATTGAGAAGGCTGGATACGATCTGCTGATTCTGAGACCTGCCAAATGACGTTTTCCGAAAAGCTGATTTCTACCCTGAGAAACGCAGAGTCAGTCTGCGTTCTCACGGGCGCGGGCATTTCTGCAGAGAGCGGCGTGCCGACCTTTAGGGGAGAGGAGGGGCTCTGGAAGAAATTTAGACCAGAGGAACTTGCGAACTTCAATGCGTTTATCCGCAATCCAGAGCTTGTTTGGGAGTGGTACGCCTATCGGCGTAAGCTCATCCACGATGTCAAACCCAATCCGGCTCACTATAGCGTCGTTGCTCTCGAACGCTCCGTGAAGAACTTCACTCTCGTTACCCAGAATGTGGATAACCTTCATAGAAGAGCAGGGAGCAAGAATGTGCTCGAGCTTCATGGAAATATCGAGCGCAGCTACTGCATACAGTGTCGCGCCTGTTTTCCGGAACCCGTGCTCGAAGGAGAGACCGGAGTTCCGCGATGCACGAAATGCGGAGGCTTGGTCCGTCCTGACGTTGTCTGGTTTGGTGAAATGCTTCCGCTTGAGGTTTTCTCCAAGGCGGAATTAGCAGCGAGACAGTGCGATATCTTCTTCTGTATCGGTACGTCGGCAGTCGTGTTTCCGGCTGCATCGCTTCCGTACACGGCTCTCGACCATGGAGCTTTCGTTGTAGAGATGAATCTCGAATCCACGGAGCTCTCCTCCCGGGCCCATGAGGCCTTGACTGGAAAGGCAGGGGAAATCCTCCCAGATCTTCTTTCGCAAGCGGGCATACAACAATACGGTGAACAATGATATCGGCATCTGGTTTCGGCAGGACGAAAATCATCTGTACGATCGGCCCGGCCACGCAAAGTCTGGATATGATGGTCAGGCTGGTTGAAGCAGGGATGGACGTTGCGAGGCTCAATTTCTCGCACGGTTTGAGGGAGCAGCATCAGAAGGTGATCGACAATCTTAAGCAAGCGAGTGCGATCACGCGTGAACATATTACCATTCTCCAGGATCTTGGAGGACCAAAGATCCGCACGGGTCTGCTTGAGCAGAAAACTGTCGAGCTCGTCACAGGCGACCTCTTCGCCTTTACGACGAACGACGTGCGCGGTAATGCCAAGCTGGTGTCAACAACCTATCGACAGCTTCCACAGGATGTCAAGATAGGGGATACCATTCTTGTCGACGACGGCAAGATGACATTCAGAGTCGAGTCGAAAACGGAAACCGATGTCGTCTGTAGGATCGTCAACGGCGGGATTTTGTCTGAGAAGAAGGGAATGAATCTTCCAGGGGTGAAGGTGAGCTTGCCATCGTTTACGGAAAAGGATGCGGACGATTTGAGGTTCGGGCTGGCGAATGACATCGACTACGTCGCCCTTTCCTTTGTTCGTTCCGAAAGGGACATACGGAATCTTCGGGAATTCCTCGTGAAGGAGGCTCCAAAAGGCAAACGGATCCCCATCGTTGCCAAGATTGAAAGAGGAGAAGCGGTGGAAGACATCAACTCCATCATCGCTGCATCAGACGTGATTATGGTGGCTCGCGGCGATCTCGGGGTAGAGCTCCCCACGGAAGATGTCCCTATCATCCAGAAAATGGTGGTACGCCTCTGCAATGAGGAGGGAGTTCCTGTCATTGTTGCCACTCAGATGCTTGAATCGATGATCGAGAATCCTCGTCCGACACGCGCTGAGGCAAATGATGTTGCGAATGCTGTGCTCGATGGAGCCGATGCCGTCATGTTGAGCGGGGAAACGTCAGTTGGGAAATTCCCCATCGAGGCTGTGCAAACGATGGATCGGATCATCAAGAAGGCGGAAATTCGGTACCAACATCATTTTGATATCGCGAGACCGCGCGGCACCCAGGAATTCACGACATTCGATGCGATTGGCAGAGCGGCCTGTGTTATCGCCAACGAGATTGACGCCAAAGCCATCGTTGTGATCACTCATTCCGGCTTCAGTGCCATTAACACGGCAAGGTACCGTCCAAAGGCTCTTATACTCGCTGTCACCGGGCGCGAAAAGATCTTGCGGCGATTAAACCTTGTCTGGGGAATCAGGGGAATCATCGTCCCTGATTTTGTCGCTGAAACGGATACTGCCTTCCAGCGAATCAACGAAGAGCTAAGGAAGTTGAACTATGTTCAGTCGGGGGATTACGTCATCTATACTGTGGGATTGCCGCTTCTCTCCCGGGGGTCGACAAATTCCATCAAGATTGAAAAGGTGGTCTAGCGGTGCGCGTGAAAAGTGTTGCCGCCAACCAAGTCACGCTGAAATGCTTCTGTTCAGCGTCTCATGGACCCCGAACTAAAACATTCCGGGGTGACATTGTGGCTTTCATCCGCTTCTCTATCGGCGAGGATGATATCTCACAGGGGTCGAATCAATGGGCGGCGTTTGATCTCTCACGCCGCCCCGTCAAGACATAGTTACAAATAGATATGGAACAAGACTTGCAGGTCTGTTGTGTTACGGTTCAATACTGAATCCTTTGTATAGCGGTACATCGGTCGCACCTCTACGCCTCCAATCGGCATAAACTCAAACCCGCCTGAATACCTCTGCGCCGTCCCGCTTTTGACGTCCGTATTCGGATCGAAGAAGTCGTACATGAGCTTCAAGTCAAAGCCCTGAACGAGCACATAGTCGGCCCCGACCAAGACGGCGAATTGCTTGAGATCGGAGTTCAAAGAATTCCGTTGGTTGATATCCGAGTTCACGCTCATCGTTGCAGAATTCCCCTGAATCTGTTCGACGGTGCCCATGACTGTTAATCGCTCGCTGATCGAGACAGCTCCATAGCCTTCCAAGAGGTTCAACTTCTGGCCTCCGGATGCATCGTTGTAGGATGAAACCCCCGCGATCAGGTTTATCGGACCGAGGGCGCCATGTCCCTCTATCTTGCCAAACACCGCTTTTGCCAGCCCGCCGTCAAGATCGCCTCTCATGCCATTCGTGACAGCTCCCATCAAGCTGATTGGCCCGGGATTAAGTCCGAATTCCACACCCGATTGTTGCCCGCCATAGTTCCGGAACGGGGTCGCCTGACGGATAAAGGAAGTGTGATCATCGTATCGAAGTCCGTGCGACGGAGCGAAGCGTCCCAGTTTCAGGTATCCGTTGAATGGCAGCACTTTCGCCACGGCGAACATCTCAAGTCGGCTGTAAGGTCCAAACGCCGGATTGACATAGAGACTGATCTTCTTCGAAACGGCGAGATTGAAGTACAAATCCATCTGCATCGGGAAAAACGAACTGGAAGAAACATCCGGGCTTGTTTTCGACTGGTAGAAACCGAGGAAACGAAAATCCGCGCCATAGGAGATGAAATTGTTGAGTTTGGTTGAGAAGTCTTCCAGCGCATATTCCTCCTGCCAGGCCTTGACAGAAATATCGTCTCGTCCGAAGTTGGCACCGAATGTATTTCTCATTCCTCCGCCAGAAGGATTAATGTGGCAGCTCTGGCAAGGGAGATTCATCCGGCTTGCAAATCGTGGGAGAGAGAAGGATGCAGAGATGAGCACGAAAGTGAACGCGATGATGAACTGAACGCGAAGATTCATGACAGCCTCACTGAGATGTTGAAGGAACCCGTTTTTCAACAGCGACAAATTAGAGAAATGGACGTCTAATATCAACAGCCGGACAGCAGGATGTGTATAGAAACAGCCCTATTTTGTCTTGATTCTCCGACATTCTCATTCTACATTGGGTTCCGTTCGGATCCAAATGAAATCCGATCACCTGCTTGACACAAACTCAGGACGCACATGAATTTCCTTACACACCTAGAGTGCAGCGTCTGTGGAGACCGCCATTCCCCACACGAAATTCAGACATTCTGCCGATCGTGCGGAAAAGCCTTGGTAGCACGGTACGATCTCAAGGCTGCACGATCAGCATTTCCTCCGTCAACTCTTGCTGGCAGGCTGCCCTCACTCTGGAGATATTCTGAGCTTCTTCCCATTGAGCGCGAGGAGAACATTGTATCTCTGGGCGAACGAGTAACGCCCATCACTCCTTTGCCGAAGCTGGGAGATATTTTGGGGCTGCCGCTGCTTCTCATGAAGGACGAAGGTCAGCTTCCCACCGGCTCATTCAAAGCC
>JBGPAN010000427.1:0-4265 GCA_041480785.1 Bacteroidota bacterium
CCAGAAGTGCGAGCACTTTGTGCGAAGAGAGCGTTGAAAGGACTTTGTGAATCGGATTCAGGATCGAGAGACCCTCCTACTTCGAGGTAGAATGACCAGAGGCGAGTTGTTTCCCGCCAATGTTCGGCCGGTGTAAGCCGATACCAATCTGACCATTCATCGTCGGGCATCCAACTGGCTTTCATGGAACCAAGGTGGTGATTACTCCTCTGGCCTGCAACTGAAGACAGGAGGTTGTGATCAACCCCCTGTAGTGGTCCTTCCTCCTGACCAGCCCATCGCTAAGCCGCCGTTGTGCCTCTTAAGCAGTTCGCGGCAAACCGCAGTGGTATTTGGTGACCAAGACTTTTCTAAGCTCACCCTTGCCTCACAGCCAGATCCCATTGAACGAGTGAATGAGCTCAAAATAGCTCAAACATACATTCGATTTCAGAATAGCTTCCCCGGATTAACCAACAAGCGCCGGCTTACCATCGGACAAGTACATAAGCTGCCTCGCTCGGCGCTATTTCACGAGGAGCATTTTCTTGCTCACCAGAAGATCCTCCGCCTGAAGAACGTAGAAATAGACTCCACTTGAACAGCCTGATGCATCCCACTGCACGCTGTAAGAACCAGCCTCTAGTCTGCTATCTATGAGCGTGGCAACCTCCCTGCCCAGAAGGTCAAACACCTTGAGCTGTACCTTCTTCTGATACGGTATTTCAAACCGTATCGTGGTTGATGGATTGAAGGGATCGGGATAGTTCTGGTAGAGGGTGAACGAAGTCGGAACCACGCCCAACGATCGTTCTTCTCGAACATCTGACACCAGGCTGCCTGTCATCCTCAGAATGGTGCCGGCCTCACCAACGATCCACCCTGCCGAGGAGTTCACATAGTAAACCGATCGCAAGGTGTTTGAAGTGACAATCTGTTGTACCCAGGTCTTTCCACCGTCTGTCGTTCGAATGAGATTACCCAAGGCACCAGCTATGCAGGCGCGATTCTCATCAACTGCAGAAATTGCGTCCGTGTTGGACACAGGACTAGTTTGTTGAACAAAGACTCCATCGACTGTTGACTTGTAGATCTTGCCTGAGCCCACGATCCAGATCGCTTTACGGGGAATGATAGTGACTCCATAAAGGGAACTGGTGGTCGGAGAAGTCACGGAACCCCAGGTGCTCCCGCCATCCTTTGACTTCAACAACGTACCGGATGATCCAACAGCGTATCCGACATATCCCGTGTCCGATGGTGGCGCCGATGGCAGGTTGTAAGAAAAGTAGACAAAGAAAAGGTTCTTGGTGGTTCCCGTACTTCTTCTTGTCCACGCGTTGCCGCCATCAGATGTCGTAAGCACCACACCGGAATCACCAACGACAACGCCGCTCAAAGCATTGTGAAAGAACACACTCCACAGCCTGCCCTGGAAACTTGTTATTGTCTGAAGGGTCCATGTTGTCCCGGCGTTGCTTGTTTTCGCGACGATGGCATTGCGGCCATCATAACCTGCAGCGTACGCAGTTCCGCTCACCGGATAGTGCGCCCCCTGGAATGTTGTATTGGGAAACGACGCGCTGCGGTTCCAGTGCTTGCCACCATCACTTGTGGCATAGATCTTTCCATCGGTCCAACCGCCTGCTTGAGTTGCAGAGTCACCAACTGCGATCCCATGGCTTGAATCCGAAAACGCGACGCCCCAGAACTCAGGCTTGACGTCGTTGTCGAGGTGCGCCCATTGCGAGCCGGCGTCCGTTGTCCTCAGTATTTTATCCTTCTCACCGACGGCATACCAGTAGAGAGAATCAACCATCTGAACTTTCCTCAGCGTCTTTTTGCTTTCGAAATCGCCCATAATTTGCGTCCAAGTAATTCCGCCGTCACGCGAGATGAGCGTCTTGCCATCTCCGCCGACGGCGATGCCTACCAGAGAATCCGGACTGCCCCTGTAGCCCTTGTATCTGCGGAAACTGACGGAGTTGAGATCATACATAGTGATGTTGCCTGCAATAGAAGATGACCAGACTTTTCCGCCGTTGGTGGTGCGAATAGCAACTCCGTCGTACCCTACCGCCCAACCCAGGGAGTCCATCGCGAAGACACCGTAGAACCCATAGGTTGTGGGGACAGTTTGTTTCGTCCAGGTCGCCCCCCCGTCGGTTGTGCGAGCCATGAAGGTGGATGACCCGAAGAGCCCGCTGCCTCCAGCGATCCAACCCGAGGAGACATCTGAAAAGGAGACGTCATACAGAGCCTCGTTGAAACCCGTGTTGATGTTGGTCCACGAATTCCCTCCGTCGGTGGTCTTGGAGACTGTTCCCCCCAGCAATGTGACAGCGTATCCGACATTTGAGTTGACGAAACAAAGCGACATGTAACCATATGTCGTACCGGTTAAGATCTGAGTCCACGAACTGCCACCATTTGTCGTCTTGAAAATATACCCGGTGGGTCCTGCAACCAAGCAGGTCGTTGGACTCAAGGCTGCGACTGCGTACAGATAGCCGGTCGTTCCCGCGTTCTGAAGTTGCCACGTTGCCCCTCCGTCCGTCGTCCGCAAGACTGTGCCTATGGCCCCAACTGCCCATCCATTGTTGCGGTCATAGAAGCTGACGCTCTTCAGATCATTTCCCTGGGGTTGTGGATTCTGGAACTGCCATGCCTGTTGACCCACTAGAATAGAAAGAACCGATACCAGGGATGCAAGAATACAGAGAGCTCGTTTCATAGTGTCCCCCTTTGGTTAGCACCGAACGAAAATGTTCGAAGAGATGCCCGCGCCACTCCATATAATAGATCTTCTTGTGAGTTCGGCATCCTATGCGTATTGCGAGCGAGATTGTTTTCCAATTGGCGAAATCGAATCCGTTGCACAAAATGTTCTTTGGAAACGAAACCAGATGACATTCTGGTTTCTGCGAGGCCGGTGCGGCTGTTGAATCCAAGGTAAGCGGGCCTTGAGTGAAAATCAAGAGCGCTGAGTAAGGTGACATTCCGAAGGTTGAGGGGGGAAACCGCGACGTGGAGGCCGGCTAGGTACATCCTTCGACTGCATCGGCCACGTGCAAATGTGAAGCTTGGTCCTGGATTCCCGATGAAAGATTTCGGGAATGACAGGTCTTTTTTTGCTTGTCATCCCCGCACGCCTGCGTGCCGAAATGTGCCTACGCACCGGAGTGCTGCGGCACGCAGGTGCGCCACACTCCGGCGTGCAGGCACGCCGTTAGCGGGGATCCAGAACGTGAACTACATCGGCCACGTGCCATCGTAAAGCTCCGTCAAGGTGCCCAGCACCTCAGCACTTGCGGAAGAAGAGCACATTTCCGGGAACTTGCCGATAGTACCCGCGTGTTTCTTCTCCTAAACACCTGTATGCGCAGGAGCACACACACGACCTATTCGGTCTTTGACTCTTGATTTTGGGGAGATACAACCGCACATTAGGGCAAGTTATCCCGCTCTACTCGAGAATTGCTATCTCTGAAGACAGATAAAACGTTCACAATCTGACACATAATAAGGAGGAGTGCCCAATGGATGCATTGGTCCTGAAAGGAATCGTCACGCGGGTTCCGCGTTTCATCGCGCGAATCGGCTCGGTCCACGTTCTAAGGCTCTGCATCATCGCGCTGGTGCTTGCTCTCGGCGCAAACGTTGCCGCGGCTCAGGTTACGCTCAGCATGCCGGACACCGTCGTCAATGCCGGGACGTCTCTAGCGATCCCTGTTCGAGTGACGGGGTTCAACAATGTTGGCTCTATCAGTTTGACGATTAGGTTTGACAAAAGCGTTTTGACCTATGCCGGGTTTCAGAATCAACCTGCATTTGCACCCAACAACGTATCCACGGTCCAAATGGCGAATGACAGCGGCAAGGTGAAGATCTCCTGGTTTACTTTCGGCGCTCCATTGAATATTGGGAGCGGAAAGTTGGTCGACTTCCTCTTCACGTTCAATGGAGGGACGACTTCGCTGACCTTTGCCGATATGATCGCCAGTAGCATCACGGACGCTATGGGTACGAATATGCCAGCGACCGTTACGAACGGGGGAGTCAGATCACCGGGCGTGAATCTGCCACCGAATACGCCAACCCTGGCCTCGCCGCAGAATGGCGCCACAGGCCAGCCGATAACATCTCTCGCCTTGAACTGGAACACATCTTCCGGAGCGACGAGCTACAGAATCCAAGTTTCGACGGATCCTGGTTTCACGTCGTTCTTCTTGGATGATGCCACTTTGGCCTCTCCGCCGAAATATGTCAATGGTTTATCCAACAAC
>JBGPAN010000428.1:0-4264 GCA_041480785.1 Bacteroidota bacterium
ACCGCCTTCATTCTTGAGGAGGACGAGCGACTTGCGTCCGGCTTCGAGACAGAGCTGCCGGTGTGCAGCGCTGTTCACATCATTGGGATCGCCGGGCGGTTGATAGTCGAGCATGCCGGCCATGATCTTCGTTCGCAACACGCGCCACACGGCATCGTCGAGAACCGCCCGTGGCACTGCGGCACTGGAAACGAGCGTCGGCAGATCATCCGCGTACTTGTTCGAGCCCATACAGACGTTGCACCCCGCCTCGATTGCGCGTTCCGAACTCCAGATGGAACCCCAATCCGAGACGACGTAGTATGGGAAACCCCAATCATTCCGAAGAATCGTTGTAAGCAAATTGTAATTCTCAGCACAATGTTGCGTGTTAATGAGGTTGTAAGCGTTCATCACGCAGAAGGCACCCCCTTGCTGAACAGCCGTTCTGAAAGCAAGGCCCGCTTCTTCATGCAATACTCGTTGACTTGCAGTGATGTTGTTCGTTGTCCGCCCGTTCTCGCGATGGTTCGCGTTATAATGTTTCAGAGTGGCGACGCACGGGGTCGACTGAATACCTTTGACCACAGCAGTCGTGATCTGTGCGCAAAGGTATGGATCTTCGCCGCCCGTCTCGGGACTTCGCCCGTTGCGGGGATCGCGGTCGACATCAAGACAAGGCCCCAGGGCCTGATTTTTGCCTTTGCCGCGAAACTCTTCCCCCATCGCACGACCAACGCGCTTCGCAAGATCCACATCCCACGTCGCCGCCATTCCGATACCAACGGGGAAGCTTGTTGCCATGCCATCACGTACACCGTGCGGGCCATCTGCCATGATGAATCCGGGAATGCCTAGCCGCGTATTGTCGGCAGTATTGAACCCTCCCTGCTGATGAAGCTGAATGATTTTTTCGTCGACCGTCATCAGATCCAATATCTTCATGATGCGATAGTCGACAGTTTGCGCGACGACCCGAAGACAGCTGAATCCCATGAAAAACGAGAGAAGAACGGTCTTGAAAAGAAAAGAGTAGTCTTGAATCAATCTGATAGAGCGAGCCTTATGCATGTTATTCCCGAAAGGATGTCACGCGCGATGTGCTACTTGCTCATGCCTAACCCGAGAGCTTCGGCGTAGCTTGCGTTCTGCCGACAGTTCTTGAACTGACTCGAATTCGCAAACTCATCAAGCGCCTTCTTCACCGAATCAATTGACGGGCGAATGGCGCGAAGAGTTGCAAAGCTTGATCGCGGATGTCTCGCAAACCGAGTGAGAAGATCCCAATTCTGCGGCCGGTCAAAGGTGACCAGGCAACTGGGAGAGTCCAGCTTCTTATATGGCCAGAAACACCAGCTTATGTTGTTACGTTCCTGCAAGCGTCGCCACGAGCTAATCCACGTGTTTCTATTTTCGCCTGATTCGCCCATCCAAAGGGGAACGCCGTACTTCTCCCGAAAATCCACGTACTCCTGTATCATCGCCTGTGTAGTATCGCACCAGTACTTATGAAAAGTATAGACGACGTTAGAATCAAACGGCGGACCGAAGACGCCAAAGTTGGTGTCCCATTGAGCTCCACCAAGGAAAACGATGTGATTCCTGTCTACTTCCCTGATGGCCATGACGATGCGTTTGTACAAGGGCTCGAGCAACGGATTGAACCTTTTCTGATCGTAGAAATGCGGGATTGGCTCGTTGAGCAAATCATACCCCACAACGATGCGTTCATCCCGGTACCGCTCAGCAATCTTTCGCCATAGCTGGACAGTTCGGTCCTGACTCTCCGGGCTTTCATAGAGAAAGGGATACCCCCAACTGTCATCAATATTATCGCCGGTTTGACCACCCGGCGCGCAGTGCATATCAAGAATCACCAGGAGACCAGCTTCCTTGCACCAGCCAATGACACGATCGAGCATTTCGAATCCGGGCCCCACCCACACGTCCGGGTACTCGTCCACCATGAAAAGCCGCCAACTGAAGGGAACGCGGACGGAATTCAGTCCAAGGTTCTTGATACACTGAATGTCATCTCGCGTGATGTAGTTGTCGCGGTACTTCTGCCAAAAAGATCGAGCCTCGTCTGCGCCGACCAGTTCACAAATGACGTCATTGATCTTCCTCGGGGACGTGGCAGAGTCGAATTTGAACATATATCCTTCGGGGACGAGCCAGTTGCCAAGACTGATGCCTCGAAGGAGAAGCGGTTTTCCGTCCGGCGCCACTATTTCTTTCTCTCTAGTCCTCACAAAGCCGGACGGACGCGCATTCTGCTGCCCGCAGAAATCGTTCGGGCCTCCCCGACTGTAAGACAGATAATTCTGACTGTCAAAACTGATTTGAGAAGCAAGAAGCAGGGTTGCTGCACAGCAGAGCTTGAACATAAGCGACACCTTGCTCAATCAGATGTTTGTTCGTTCCAAGGTTGCTTCATTCCTTGCTAGAATGCGATGCTCGTCTTTTTCTGGAATTCCTTGATCCAATCCCACTGTTGCAGAAGAATAGGAACTGCCGTCATCATTCCCCCAAACCCCATGAACCGTTGCGTAAACATCGGTATCGACGTTGGCTTGATCGCTTTCAGTTTTCTCTGGTTGACAGCGACTCGTTGTTCCTCTGCAAGCCTGGCGATGAAACGATCGGTCGTTTGCTTCCTCTTCTCGCTCGTCAGACGTACCCGCACATTATGTGTAAGCGTATCAAATCCCACGGTGGCTTCTTTCGTACGACGCTTGCCCAAAACACTGAACAGTGAATAGCCCTCGGGGAATTTGTAAGGACCTTCAAGTTTTCCCGTATCTGCCAACATCGCCCGGAAACCTAATTCCGGATTTCGAAGAACGGTGAAGAACCCTGACTCACCGCCGTTCTCTTTCCATTCCGTTCGCATCGTGTACTGAGATGCCATGTGCGCAAATCCTTCGCCGTGCTGCAATTGGTCGAGGATCAACGAGGCATCCTGCAAAGTTCGAAACAGAATCTCGCGCACGTTGACCTGGTAATATCGCCCGAAGAATTCCTTGTTTTTCACGAGGTGTTGGAGGATCTCTTCGTCAGACACGGTAACACTTTCCCTCACCGTGTAGTAGACTTGACGTGCGGCCCAATAATCAGTCCAAAGTCCAAGATCGTTTCGTACTGGCGCCGAATACTGCAAGTTTTGTCTGCGTCCCTCCCGTGCCACGAATTCGTTCGCGACAAGGTGCTTTATTTCCTCATTCAACTCCACCATGAACGAGAATCCTTCCAGCGACCTGGAGACGTAGTTCTCGTAGCGAAACATCTCCAGCACTTCACCGAGCGTCATGGAGCCTTCAGGAATGTGGATGAAGTTCGTATCGAGAGATGGTCGCAACCGATCGATGAGCACGTCCACCATCTCGGATGTGATCATGTACCCGCCTTTCCTCTGATAGTACTTTGGATCGATTTCCTTTCGCAGCGCAAGGATGGCATCTGCGAACATGGTGAAGACATTCGAATCCGCCACTGCGCTCTTCGTTGCGAGTAACGCCAGTGAATACCGATCGCCGAGCACTTGCACGTGACGTGCCTTCAGTATCTTCTCAACGAGACGCCTGCGCTCATCGATGTTCATCTTGGCTACCTGAGGATTCGAGTACTTCTCCAGAAGGTACAGTACTGACCAACCAAGGTTATTCGAATGGAATGGCTTTGATACTCTGGAGTTGCCGAGGGAAAACGCCGCCTTCTCATAAGCCGAATCCGGTCCGCCGAAACGAATGTTGATTGTATCGAGCTCTGTGAACAACGACGCGGGCAGCGTACGAAACATACTATCAGGCTTGCCTCTGGCAAGGTGTCTGACCAACTCCCGCCCGTCAGCTTCAGACCGCACGAGGAAAGAAATGACTTTGAGCTCCCACTGCAGCCTATTCAGTCCAACGAACAACTCTCCCTCCGTCGGCATGGCGTTGCTTTCCAGCTCGCGCTTGAAGAGTTCATCGCGGATGAAGAGATTCTCCAGCTCATGATGCATGAGTGTAGTTGTCTTGTCCTCGTGGATTCCTGCCCTCCTTGCCTCATTCGCGAGTACCTTCTCCGCAATGAGTGCGTACAAGGCTTTCATCTTCATTTCATCGGCCTGAGTCGGTTGTTGCTTAGCAGGAAATGGCACCATCTCAATGCGCCGAATCAATTCGGCTGCGGTAATGGCTTCCTTCCCAACCATTGCCACTGTATCTCCAGGGAGAGTCCGCCGATCTTGTGCGAGAGAGAGAGAGCCAACGACGAGCGCTAGACTGAGGACAAAGAAATGTCG
>JBGPAN010000429.1:0-4263 GCA_041480785.1 Bacteroidota bacterium
CCCCATCCATGAGGGGAACATCAGCGTCACGATGCTGCAACTTTCCAATGTAGCGTGGAAAGTCAACCGTACGCTCCATCTTGACAAGCAGACCGCCAATATCCTTGGAGATGAGAAAGCGATGGCAATGTGGCGGCGGGAATATGAAAAGGGTTGGGAGCTGAAAGTCTGATAAGAAAGAATATGCCGGAAGTCATCCGAATACCTTCACACCAGATGGAGCAAGAGTTCTGTCGCATCCTCGTAAAATCCGGCTTCGATGCGAAGAAAGCTGAACAGTGTGCTCACATCTTCGCCGTCAACAGCCTTGACGGTGTGTATTCTCATGGAGTTAACCGCTTCGCCCGGTTTATACAATCGGTGAAGGACGGCAACATCAAGCCCAATGCTGAGCCGGAGAAGAAGCACAGCTCAGGTGCACTGGAGCAGTGGGATGGAGGATTCGGGCCCGGACCTTTGAACGCGACATTCTGCACCGAACGGGCGATCGAGCTCTCGGCTGAATACGGCATCGGGTGCGTCGCCATCGGTAGATCAAACCATTGGATGCGGGCTGGTTACTACGGTTGGATGGCGGCGAAAGCCGGATTCGTTCTCATCGCGTGGACAAATACAAACGCCAACATGCCCGCCTGGGGCGCGCTCGATTGCCACTTGGGAAACAACCCCATCGTTCTTGCGGTGCCTTACAAGAATGAAGCTATTGTACTGGATGCAGCAATGTCGCAGTTTGCGTACGGTACGCTTGAAGTCTATCGGCTCAGCGGAAGGGATCTGCCGATTGCCGGCGGCTACGACGCCAACGGGAATCTCACCACCGACCCATCAGCGATCCTCGAAAGCCAGAGAGTCTTGCCTATGGGGTATTGGAAGGGTTCGGGCATGGCACTGTTGCTCGACATTCTTTCGACAATTCTCTCGGGTGGTTTGTCGACTAAACAAATCACCGACCGTGGTTCTGAACACGGACTCTCGCAAGTGTTCATTGCCGCAGACATTTCGTCGCTGGGAAATCAACATATCATTCCCAAAACGATAAACGACATCATCCAGGACTACCGGAGCTCCAGGCCCGCTTCAGAAGTGACAGAAATCCTCTATCCGGGTGAGCGGGTTCTTCGGTCGAGGAAAGAAAACTCGGAGGCCGGAATACCTGTGGAACAATCCATATGGAAAGAGGTACTCAGTTTGTAGGACGTTGGCAGTGGACGGAAAGATATTCGATCTCGAGTCTTTGAACGTGTCATTGCGAAGCTACTATTGGAAAGGCTGAAAAATGAGTAAAAGATACGTGGTTCTTATCGTCGCGGCTGTTGTTGGATTTGCTGCACTCCAAGCCCAGGTAGCAAAACGCCCGAAGATCGTCGGTTTGTCGCACGCTGCCTTTTTTGTGCATGATGTGGACAAAGCGAGAGCATTCTACAAAGGATTCCTGGGCTACGACGAGCCGTTCAGTCTCTTTAAGTCGGATGGAAGGCTCGATCTGACGTACATCAAGATCAATGACCGGCAATCCGTTGAGCTCTTCGCAGAGAGGGAGCAGGGACCAAATCGATTGTATCAGGTCGCGTTTGAAGTCGAGGATGCTGAGGCGATGCGTGCCTACCTGGCGTCTCAAGGGGTCAAAACACCAGTGAAGGTAGGCAAGGGACGTACCGGCAATCTGAATTTCGCTGTCAAAGATCCGGATGGACATGTCGTTGAGTTTGTTCAGTACCTCCCGGACGGCTGGACGCTGCAGGACGCTGGAAAGCATCTGCCGGCAGAGCCGCTCTCCATGCACCTGAAGCATGTGGGATTTGTTGTCGACTCCCTGGATAGATCCCTCAGGTTCTACCGCGACCTTCTCGGATGCACAGAGACCTGGAGAGGAAATGCGCCGGGTCAGCTGTTGCAGTGGGTGAACCTGAAGGTCTCTGACGGAGAGGACTATATCGAACTGATGTTGTATACCGATCCTCCTTCAGCGATTCGTCTTGGAAGCATGAATCATATCAGTCTTGAAGTTGCTGATGTGACAAAGACCGCAGCGACGTTGGAAGCGCGGCCGTCCTACAAAGACTATGGACGTCCATTAACGGTTCGAACCAGGATCAACCGAAAGCGTCAGCTCAACGTGTTCGATCCCGACAGTACCCGGACAGAGTTCATGGAGCCCAAAACGGTCGATGGCCTCCCCACACCCTCGTCTACAGCAAAGCCACCGAGATAGACGAGAACCGAAGACCATTGCAGAGTCAGAACAAGCACTTTGAGTTCTTCGAAATGCAGCCCGGTTCCAGATCGCGAGACCGGGCTGCTCTTTGTCGAAACGGCCCGATTTCATTCTGTTTTCATCTTGTTCTGCTATATTTAATGACCGTGTTTCAGGTGTACATTCCTCCCACAATTTGATCTACTCAACCATCGCCAATACTCTATGTTGCCCAAATCAGTTCTTCGAACAATAAGCTCTTGTCTCTTTCTAACGCTGAATCTTCTTGGACAAAACACCAAGCAGGGAACCGTATCAGGAACGGTGGTCGACAAGGCATCAAACCGCCCCATGGAGTTTGTCAACGTCGTGTTGCGCAACAAAGCCGACAGCGCCATCGTTGCGGGAACGGAGACGGACACGAAGGGCAAATTTGGTTTCGTCGATATACCTCTTGGTGAATACTTTATACGGTTCGGCTTCATCGGCTACGCGGAGAGAGTCACATCCGTTCACAAAATCGACGCCCGCAATCTCAGCTGGAATCTGGGAACCGTATCCCTGGCAGAGTCATCTGTGAATCTTGACGAGGTCGTTGTCACGGGACAAAAAGCTCTCTTCAACAATTCCGTTGACCGAAAGGTCTACAACATCGGCCAGGATATCATGAGCAAGTCGGGCTCGACCAGCGAATTACTCCAGAACATTCCTTCGGTCGAGGTGGACATTGACGGCAATGTAAGTCTGAGGGGTTCGTCAGGCGTCTTGATCCTGATTAATGGTAAGACTTCTCCACTGATGGCCAAAAGCAGCGCCACGGTGTTGCAGCAGATGCCTGCAAGTTCCATTGAAAGAATCGAAATCATTACCAATCCATCTGCCAAGTACAAACCTGACGGTGCTGCGGGAATCATCAATATCGTTCTAAGAAGAATATTGGAATGGGCTCAAACGGAAGCCTTTCTGCGAATGTGGGCAACGACAGTCGTGCCAATGGAAATGTCAGGTTCAGTTACAATCCGGGCGACTTCACGCTCTTCGGAAACTATGCCATCAGGGCAGATAGTCGCAATCGCATCAACACAGACACGCGAACGCAAATTGACGCAGCTTCAGCATTGAGTTACTACAAAGACGAGTTGTATTCCTATGCCAATCCGTTATCCCACAGTGTTTCGCTTGGAGCAGAGTACAATGTGGACCCCTCCAATAGCCTGGGTCTTTCAGGGAACTACTTCCACAACAGCTTTGTCCGCACGGAAAAATCGACAAAGATAGTTCAGAATGCGCTTGCTGTCATCACCGACAACTATGGCCGCAATCGATGGGACGACGAGTACGAAATGGAATACGGTCTCAAGTTCTTTGCCGAGCACAAATTTGAGAAGAAGGACCATAAGGTGCGGCTGGAGTTCTCCAATTCGAAGGCGCCAGAGCAGGAAGACAATCACTACACCGATTTGTATTGGCTCCCCACGGCTCCGAATCAATACGACAACACACTCATCAAGCAGACCGAGGGGAAGAACGAGCTGACGGTCGACTATTCAGATCCACTCTCTGAAGAATCAACCCTCGAAGCAGGATACGCCGGAGAAATGAACAACAGGGATATGGATTTCTATGGTGAGTCCTTTGACCAGAATCGGAAGACGTTCGTCAAGGATGCCACTGTCTCGAACAGATTCCTCTTTGATGAGACCATTCATGCACTCTATGCGACGTACGAGCAGTCATTTGGCAGCTTTGGAATTATGGCGGGCCTTAGGGCTGAGCAATCGAACGTGAAGTCGAATCTGGTGACGCTCGACTCCTTAATCTCTAACAGTTATTTCAGCCTTTTTCCCACGGTTCATTTGTTCTACAAGCTGAACGAGGCGGCGGAAGTTCGGCTCAGCTACAGCCGGCGTACGCACCGACCCGAGGGAGACGATCTCAACCCGTTTCCGGAATACAGGGATCCCAGGAACATCTCATCCGGGAATCCGAAGCTTCTGCCTGAATATGTGCATTCCGTCGAACTGGGATGCAAGTTTGAGACAGATCAAATCTCTCTGTTCCCGGCCCTC
>JBGPAN010000430.1:0-4261 GCA_041480785.1 Bacteroidota bacterium
GCCCCCTCTTTCTTCAGCCACACGCAGTCGATAATCGCATGGAGAAGGTGAAATCCGTGTTCTTCCGCAACTTCTTTCGCCATCAGGATGGCATCGCGGGAGAACGCATTGACCGATTCGTGCGCTTCGATCTTGCCAAACCGTGCGTTTTTGTAGCCGAGATATCCGAAGCAGCTCACGAGCATCCACTTCAGCGCATTCTGCCGGCGGTCGTACTTCCGGAACAAGACCTCGTCTTTTCCCTTATACTTTTTTTTCATCGCTTTGTAGTACGCCCGCTTCTTCACAACGTCCCGCAGCGTTGCCGGTACAATGCCTTCGCGTTTCTCACAGATCGAGTATCCAAGCTCCGGCACGCTCTTGTTTGTGCAGCACCGGCAGTTCACCGTTTCCGGCGAGACATTATGCGTTACCATGATTGTCGGATACATCGACACGAAATCGAGCTCGGCAATTTCTTCGTGATACCCCAGGGGTGGATTGAAGATGAGGCCGCCGCGATCGGCGAGCAGGAGTGTTGCAGCTGATTTGAAATCTTCCGGTTCACGCTTCTTGGACGGGATCAGAATGCCCTTCTGGTACGCCCACGACAACTGAAGCGACGACATAGATGTGCCGATGCTTGCACGCCCCTGCCGCTGTCCGCACATTTGTGTGAGGCGCGCCATCTCGAACAGACCGTCGAGATCCGCCTCTGCGACTGTCATGGAGTTGGTGGCATCGATATGCCACCGGCCGGCAAGCTCAAACGCCCCGTCTTTATGAACGATCTTTCCGTACTGGAAGAAGCTCGATTCCTTTGTTGTCACATAGCTTGCCTGTTCGTCGCGGTTCAGGAGAAGCGGGACCTTGTACCGCTGTGCCATCGCCGTCAGTTTCGGCATCAGGACCGCGTCCCCATAGTCCGTCACAATAATGTCCGGATCGCAGCGATGCAGGTGCCAGTTGAGCGCTTCCAGGACTTCCTGCGGAGTTTCCTGTTCAAGAGAATACGTGCGGTCATCATACGTCACTTCGAGCTGAAGATGCTTCTGATATTTCGGCGGCACGAAATCGTTCGCATTCCTGAGCAGGAGAATCGAAAACGGGGGGAGTTGGTAGTCTGTCGCCTCGCGGGAATCGTTCAGCGTCCAGCCGACCAATGCGCCATGCTCGTCGATTTCATACTCGCCCAACGCAAGCGGGAAGAGCCGTGTATGGTAGAGGAAGAGCTGCGCGGGAAGGATGTCCGAGTTGAAGAATGCGAAGTGCGGGAAAAAGCGCTCATAGTACCACACCACCTCGCGGAAACGCATCGGGTCGTGCACGTGCACTTCGAGCACATCGACCGAATCACCGGAATAGATTTCCGTCTTCGTCGTTCTGGCGATGGTCACGGGAACAGGGCATTGAGCGGCAAGATTTTCCGCACGCCGGGCATCAGACGGACTAAGATGCAGAAAGAACGACGGCGTAAATTTGTAGAAGTTTCGGTGTTTGTCGCCATTCTGATCAATCAGCCAGAGTGTGATACCCTGGGGAGAAGGATAACAGTCGAACAACCAGCCGGTGAGCGTGTGAGCCATGACCCTGGTCCTTGCGGAAAAACGGCCTTACCACGCCATCCGATAAATCGCCAGCCCGCCGAGCGGTCTGGCGGGGACGGCTCAAATTTTACAAAACCCGAAGGGTTTCGCGTTTCTGAAGGCGTCCCCGCCAGCCAACTTTGGTCTATGAAGGTGGGCTGGGACTTGAGTCGATGACGGGCTTTTTCCGAAGCCACGCTAATGTTGATGAAGTTGCTCTTCCAGCCGGACGATCCGATCCTGCATCTGCTTGATCAACTTCCGCTGCTCGACAGCAATAGATATCATAATGCTTTCAAAGGGAATGGTCCGCATCGCATAAAAATTTTCCGCGAGGTGAAGTTTCGCGGCGCGGAACACATCGTCGAATACTTCCTGATCTTCTTTGCGAAGTCCCCGCCGGTATTTCGACCAACTTGCCAGCTCGCTGTCAATGATATTGGTAAATGTCGGGACGGTGCGCCCCATACTCGATCACTCCTTTCCGTTCCAGCACTAGGGAAGTTCCGTCGTGATTACTGCTCGTCTTCAGCAAATGTCAGGAGAAAGCCATTGTTATCTTTGATCGAAAACTCCGTTGCCCCATAGAATGTTTTCTCAAGTCCCTGAATGAGGGTGACCTTGTCTTTCACACCGTCAAAAAATGTTCTGATGTTTTTGAGTTTGATATACAGTAAGAGTGATCCGCCGCCTGCTCTGCTTACATCAGGCAAGCTGTCACCCAGACTGGCAAACGTCTGGAACATAAAGGAAACGCTGCCGCACGTCATCATCGCCCACACGAAGTCCCCGGTCTCGGGAACGTTCATCACAAGGTTGAAACCGAGCGTTTTATAGAATTCGATCGTCGTGTTGATGTCTTTGACGAACAGGTTTGGCGATAGACTTTCCATCGGAGTCTCCTCTATTCTTTGATCGTGCGGCATTGGGTTTGACATCGTGTTGAAGAGAACGTTGTTGGGATATTCCACCAGGTTCCAAAACCAATGACGGCTTGTTGTTCTGGTCCGCTGTCAGCCGGTAAATGCTGTCCATCCCGGTCTTGAGTGTCGTAAACAACTGATTGCGCTCCTTCGGCAGGACGCTCCACTCCGTGCAGGCAAGCAACACCGAGACGCCTCCCTGTTTGATCTCCTGCAACGCCCCGAGCAGCCGTTGGAGAATCTGTTGCACCTCGCGGAAGGACGCTTGTTCGTCGTAGAACGTATCGAGCAAACCGAAAATCATAGCGACGTTGGAGCCGATGGACTCGAGAAACAGCGGCAAGCGGTTGCCGACAGCCTGCTCCATCTGATAGCACGTGAAACCACGGGAGATGTAAATCCGGTGAAGGAATTCGTCAGGGTCAATCCGCCGTTCACGGGCGAAGCGCGACAGAAGATGCACGTTAAACCGGTTGCAGCCGTCCACCACAGCAACGGATGTTCCCTGCGTCATCGCGTACGCTGCCATTCTGAGTGAGAGTTGGTAAATGAGGCGGTCGCCATATAACAAACAGAGCTTTCCCGGAGGTGCAACGAACGACTGCACCAGTGACTGCGAAGAAATCTCCTGGACAGCTGCAGGTGCGTGAACCGGCGTCATTGATTTTCCAAACATGGTTGGCATTCCAGACGAATGCATGCGCAATTCAGTTTTCCGCACTCTTTCTTTGTCCCCCTGTCGTTAAGGGGGACGTCCCGTCACGATGCATCGTGACGGGACAGAGGGTCATAACGACAATGCACCAGCACCTGGGAAGCGATTGGACCTGGAAGATGTCCGACCTCGGGTAGAAGTCCGACATCTACCCCGAATTTTCTCTCGAAGATGTCGGACTTCTTTCTTGCATCGGACATCTCATGAGATAATTTCATATTTTTCTACCACCACGTCCTCCGGAGGTTCTTGTATGTGCGGCCGCTACGCTCTCATCGATGGGAAAAGGGTTCTCGTCTCCTTCGCCGCTCTCAACAAAACGAAGCACACAGAGCAGGCGTTTCGGGAGCTTCCTCGGTACAACGCTGCGCCCATGCAACGACTCCCTGTCTTCGCCGTCCGGCATGACGAACTCATCGCCGAGCCGATGCAATGGTGGTTGATCCCCCACTGGTCGAAAGACGGAAAGCTAGGTTTCTCTTCCTTCAATGCCAAAGCCGAGACGCTGGACCAGAGCAAACTGTTCTCGCCGTACTTCAAAGGTAGCCGCTGTCTTATCCCTGCTGATGCGTTCTATGAATGGCAGCGGGTGACAACAACACAAGAGGTTCGCGGCAAGCAAAAAAAGGTCGAAGAGAAACACCCCATGTGCGTTCGGATGAACAACGACGCCCCGTTTTTGTTTGCCGGATTGTTCTCGATCTGGAAGGACGCGGAGGGGAACGAGCGCCCCACCTTCACCATCATCACCACGGAACCAAACGAGTTGATGGCCCCCATCCATCGCCGCATGCCTGTTGTGTTGCCCGAACAGCACATCGAACAATGGCTCGACCGGTCGTATAAAGACACCGACCATTTGAAAAAACTCCTCGTCCCCTACCCCGCCAAAAAAATGAAAGCCTACCGCGTCTCTTCCCTCGTCAGCAATCCCCGCAATGACGCGGCAGAATGCATGCGGCCGGTGGAAGGCTGAACCCTCTCTCACTCACACTAAACGCTAAACTCTAAATCCGAATACCAAAATCCTAAACAAATTCAAAACTTTAATTTCGAAA
>JBGPAN010000431.1:0-4256 GCA_041480785.1 Bacteroidota bacterium
CGATTGCTTTCATTGTCAGTTTCTTTCCAATTTCAAGTCAGCTGAGACAGCTAGTGCACTCACTTTTCTCATTGCAGCATTACTTCTTGACCGCTTTCCATTCCGCATAGTCCTTGCGGATGTCATCCAACACTTCGCGGTCGATCTGGTTGTCATCGCGAATCCGAACGTCATAGTTCTCCCAACCCATAAAATCCTGGAGGGCCTTTTTTGTTTTCGCGTCAAAAATGCCATTCGCGACGCCATCGTAGAATAGGAACCCTTTGTATACCTTGTTGCCTATAATCGTTTGGAGTTCTTTGCAGATCGCCGCATCGATCTTAATCAGATTCTTTGGGTCAGTTCGGAAATAGTAGAGCTTGTGGAGTTTGTAGAGCCGTTCAAGCTCCTTGAGCGGATGAGCATGATCATAGATACTGATGTCGATCAAGTCATCAGTTGTGCCATCATACCCTGCACCCTTCCGCTTCACGAGCAACGCAGCCGACTGCTCACCCCTGCGATCACCGCCCGCCTTTCCGCCGGCCACGATTGCGGCAACGAGCTTGTCACCAAGAGATCCTTTGGTGTCGAGAAACGTTTTTGCCAGCGCTTCGACAGTTTCTTTTCCAACCAAAGTGTTCCCCTGCGCTGCGAATCCCTTGCCGGTGACGATCACCCCTTTTCCTCCGCTGTTCGAACCGGTGATTCCCCCAGCCCAGTCAAAGCACTCCTTTCCCGTCCAACTCGCTGCATTCCCCTTCACGTCTACGATTCCTACCTGGCGGACTTCGCGACCCGTATCATTCGCGATGAGGATGCGAAGCGCCTCTTCGGCACTCGCTCCGTTCCGGAGGAGAGCTAGTCCCTTCGCTCCATAGGAAACATTGACGAACGACTGTGTCGCTAGAGCACCCACTCCAGCGGCGGCCCAGGGAACAATCGGACGGACATTCGGAAACTTTGACTGCACGGCAACACCGATATCGCCGTTCTCAGGATCGATTCCAACAATCGAAAAAGTCGATGCAAAAGGATCCGAGGAGAGGCTGGGGTGCAGTTGCTCTTGTTGCAGAACTATCACCAGAGAGAAAAACATCGCAAACGCAGCAAGAGCTGAACATATCGTCAACAGTCGTCTCACGGCGATCCTCCTTGGCGATGGCATTGAACAGGAAGGATGAAATAATTCAGTGGAGTGGCGAGGTTCCGGTTTGACCGGACTCGGAACGCCGTGTGAATATAGAGAGAAAAACCCTGGAAGGAAAGTACTTTGGAGGTGGCAGTCCCTTAGGGAGCCTTTTTCAACCGTATCGCGAAAGAGCCATCCATGGCATTGCGATGGGGGAACGTCTCGATGTAGCCATCCGCCGAGACAATGCGAGAATCAACAAATTGGCTGGCACCTTCGACGGAAAATTCAGAATGATCCGTCAGGAAACTCTTGATCAGATCATAGTTCTCTTCGGGCTCTGTCGTGCAGGTGCTGTACACAAGAACTCCTCCCGATTTGACATGCTTTGCCGCATTCTCAAGAATAGCACGTTGCGTCTGAACAAGGTTGACCAGATCTTCGGGTTCGCGTTTCCACTTCGCATCCGGTTTCTTCGAGAGAACGCCTAACCCTGAGCACGGAGCATCGACCAGCACCCTTTCTGCCGGCGCTGTTTGCACAGTCGTCGCGTCGGCCGCGATGAAGTGAGCATTCGCTATCCCCAAGCGCTGACAGGCGCTCTTCACCAGATTCAGCCGCGTTTCATACCGATCGACGGCAACAATCTCGCCGACATTCCTCATCAGCTCTCCAATGAACGTTGTTTTTCCGCCGGGCGCTGAACACATGTCGATGACACGGTCACCGGGTTTCGGGTCGAGGAGTTTCACTACCAGACCCGCACTTTCATCCTGAACGACGAAGAAGCCTTGGCGAAACATATCGGAGCCGCCGATACCTGCCATGTGCTTTACACGAACGAAGAAATCGAGGTACTCTGACCGGGTAAATTGAATCTGGTGCTGTTCGAGTTGCGAAAGGAAGTAGTTAAAGTCGATCTTTAGCCGGTTTACCCGCAACGTGAGATCGGGTCTCTCGTTGTTGGCAGCGAGGAGTTTCTTCGTCTCGTCGTATCCAAACCGAGCTATCCATCGCTTGACCATCCATGTTGGGTGGGATTCGACGACGGCGAGATGTTGAATCTTGTTCTCGTTGAAATCAGGATAGCGGATATTCTCGAGGTTTCGCAGGATGTTTCGGAGAACACCATTCACGAGGTCGGCGACCTTCTGGCCGCGTAAACGCTTGATGAATTCCACCGACTCGTTGACCGCTGCAGAGTGGGGCACTTTGTCGAGGAACAAGATCTGGTACAGGGCTACGCGAAGAGCGTTCTTGATGTTCGTTTCCGCCTTCGTGAAATTGCCATGAAAGAACCCTGTCAACACCCAGTCGATTTTCATTTGCCATCGAACGACACCGGTAACGATTTCGTTCATGAGCCCTTTGTCGAGCTCATTCATCTCGGTGTTTCGCATTTCGGTGTCGAGAACGCGATCGAGATACGCGTCCGACCGTTCGACACGGTTCAGGATCTTCACAGCAGTTCCCCGCGGACCCCGGTAGAGGTTCGATGTGTCTGCGTCAAAGCTCATGTGAAGTGGGTCCTGCATACTGCTGTTCGATTCTCATTTGTAGCGACGTCATTCCAGAAAAGAAAAATGCGGAATGCATATGATCAATACATTCCGCATACTCAAACTGCAAACTCGACTCAGCCTTAGGCCGCCGGCTCTTCCGCAGTCTTCTTGCCGTATTTCCTGTTGAACCGTTCTATACGACCGGCAGAATCGACCAGCTTCTGCTTCCCGGTGAAAAAGGGATGGCAACTCGAACAAATTTCAATATGCAGGTTGCCTACAGTTGAGCGCGTCTCGAACGTATTCCCGCAAACGCAGGTAACCATTGCTTTCTTGTAGTCAGGGTGAATTCCAGGCTTCATCGATATCTCCAAATTTGCTTTCTCAATTACGGTGTAAAGATAGCCAAAACTCGACTCAATTGCAACGCCATTCTTAGTCTTCGTCCTTCTCTATTCCCCCATGTGAGGATTCTGAAATGCCTCGGAAGAGCTCCCGGAATCCTTGAAATTCAGATGCTATTTGGGTAGATTATTTACGATGAAACGCACAATCGCATCAGTTCTTGTCCTTCTGCTCTTCAGTACCGTGACCTTCGGTCAGGACAAAGGCACGTACAGTTTTCTCCGCAACGACATCGGAGCAAGAGCTGCCGGACTGAACGGAAGCTTCGTCTCCATGACCAATGACCCGAATGTTCTCTTCTACAATCCCGGTGCCCTGACGAGTCTTACAGAATCGAAAGGCTCTGCCGGATTCCTCAAGCACCTGCTGGATGTGAATGGTGGATATCTTTCCTATACCAGATCCATCCAAGGAATCGGTACAATGGGAGCGGGAATCCTTTTCATGGACTATGGTTCCTTTACGCAGACCGATGAGTCGATGAATACATTGGGGACGTTTGGTGCGCGTGACATTGCACTCGTCGTGGGTATCGGCCGATCGATCGACGAAGTCACAAGCGTTGGGGTCAACCTGAAATTCATCCATTCTTCCATTGCGGAATTTTCGTCGAGTGGATTGGCCCTGGATATGGGGGTGTTGTATCAGATTCCATCTCAGAACATCACCCTCGGAGCAAGCGTCCTGACCCTCGGCACGCAGATTAAGACTTTTTCCGGTACGAAGGAACCCCTGCCACTGGATGTGAAAATCGGCATCACGAAACGCCCCGAGCACCTTCCTGTTCTCCTCAACCTGGATTTTCACCATTTGACCGACCAGCAGGACGATATGCTCTCGCACTTCAGCGCATTTTCCCTCGGCGCGGAGTTCCTGATGAGCGAGTCCGTTCGACTACGACTCGGCTATAACAATCAGCAGCGCAAGGAACTCAAGCTCGGGACAAGCGCGAATCTGGCGGGAATATCTTTCGGAGGCGGGATTGTTCTCGGTGATTATGTAATCGACTACGCTTTCAACTCCTACGGCAAGATTGGGAGCCTCCACAGAATCTCCATCGGCTCAAGTTTCTAGCCCTGCACAGCCCCACCCACACTGCTTCTACCGCACAAGCATTTCCAGGATTCTATCACTCAAGTAGAACATGATCATCCCGGCAAAAACAACCAGCGGGGGAATCCGATCCTTTGACTTGTTGATCTCGGGAATCAAATCGCTCGCTCCAACATAGACAGCCA
>JBGPAN010000432.1:0-4246 GCA_041480785.1 Bacteroidota bacterium
AATGGTCGGTAGCTCGTCCGACGATATTCGGGCACAATCAAATGTTGAAATCGTGAAGCAGTTCTGATGTTCTTGTTCTCGGCAATCTCAAAGTTGGTGGAGTGTTCAAATGTAGATTCGAAAGGGATTTGGCATGGCATCCCGCAGGCGCAAAATGACCAGATTCACCCGCCGCGATTTCTTCCGAAAGACTGCACTCGGGGGACTCTCGCTTCCGCTTCTGTCGTTTTCTCCTCAAGGTGAGAAGGTTGACCGCATGCAAGCCGCTGGAAAATCACTTCCGATTCCTTCAATTCCATTTCCGTCTCCACATGCACTCGATATGAGTCCTGCCAGATGGATTTGGTATCCCTCAGGTCGAACACTTTCAAACACCGTCATTTTGTTCCGCCGTTCATTCAAGCTCGATGGGCTACCGAAAAAGGCCGTCGGTTGGATAGTCGCAGATAGCCGCTATCGCCTGTTCGTTAATGGGAAGCGTATTCAATGGGGACCCGCTCCATCGGATCCGCGCTGGGTGGAAGCTGATCCTCTCGATCTGACAGCCTTTCTCGATGAGGGGGAAAATGTCGTCGGGGTTGAAGTTTTGTACTACGGCCTCGGCGACGGAACATACCCCATGGGTAAGCCCGGATTCATCTTCAATCTCGGGATTGAAACCACAGATGGCAGGAATGTCAACATTATATCGGATTCGACCTGGCAGACTCATTTGGCCCGGAGTTGGAAGCCGGGTGGCTATAAACGTTGGTATGTACGGGCACTGCAGGAGCAATTCGATGCGCGATTGTATCCGTATGGATGGCTTGGACCGAATTTTGAACCTGATAGCACCTGGTCGACCCCCATCGATATCTCTTGTCCAGCAGACAAACCGCCAGTTTGTTCGTCGTATCCTGAGTATGCGCTGGAGATTCGCGGAACGAAGGAAGTGTCTGAACTGCGCCGTCGGTCCATTCCGATGCTGCATGAACACAAGGTCCCTGTGAAACAACTTACCGAGTCACTATGGATTCGGTGGAAACGTTCACCAGAGGAATACTTTGATAACTCGACGAGTGACAGTTATGAAGCCATTCGCTCTTCTGCCGCAGAGCAGATCGACGCCACGTCATGGAAGACGAAACTCGATGGAATCCTCGGGGCTGCCCTCACGTTCGAGTTCGAAGAACAGATCGTGGGGTGGCCGTACTTCACCGTCGAAGCTCCTGAAGGGACGGTCATTGAGCTGATGGTTCAAGAATCTCACGAGGTGGGAGGACCTCCGCTCCTCAACACGCAATTCTATGCCTGGACTCGATTCATCTGCCGGAAGGGCGTCAACGACTTCGAGACATTTGATTTTGAAAGTTGCCGATGGATGCAGTTACACATCCATGGAACGACGGGTGAGGTCAATATTCGAAACGTCGGCCTCCGTCGCAGAATGTTCCCCTGGCCTGAAAGCCCCCGCATCAGTTGCTCAGAGCCCGCCCTTCAGCGGCTTTTCGATGCCTCGGTCAACACGCTCCACAACAGTGCCCAAGAAACCATCGTTGATGGCATGGCGCGCGAACGACAGCAATACAGCGGTGATGGCGGGCATCAGTTGCATGCGATCTATTCTGCTTTCGGTGATACCCGTCTAACGGGGCGATACATGACGACATTCAGCCAAGGCATGACAATCGACGGATATTTTCTCGATTGTTGGCCAGCCTACGATCGTCTCGCGCGCCTGATGGAACGTCAGCTCCAACTGACCTTCTGGGGGCCGTTACTCGATCACGGAGTTGGGTTTAATTTCGACTGCTGGCATCACTATCTCTATACCGGTGATCTCGAGGCTTTGCGGGAGCCATATCCTCGTCTTCTCAGGTTCTTCAACTACCTGAAATCGATTCGCACGGACGAAGGCTTACTGCCAGCAGAAAATCTTGGTGTGCCGTCGCTCTACATCGATCACAATGCTTTCAAGAAACAGCGGCACAAACAATGTGCGTTCAACCTTTATACGGCGGCGATGATGGGGCACGCGTTGGCACCTCTCTGCGACGCGTTCGGTGATCGCCGATGGGCAACTGCAGCTCGGGAATGCGGGGCAAGTCTTCTGAAGGAAACAATAAAAAGGTTCTGGGATCGGAAACGGGGAATGTTTGTCGACAATCTTCCATGGCTGCGCGAGGAGAAGGAGGTTCGTCTGTCGGACCGGACACTCGCCACATCCATTCTGTTTGAACAATGTCCTGGTGGCAAGCAGAAGCCAGCGATCGATGCGCTGGCAGAATTGCCGCCCGAAATGGGATTTTCATATCCGGCGAATGCCGGCTGGCGGCTCTGGGGACTCGCAAAAGGCGGTCGGACTGATGTGGTGGTTAATGATCTGCGAACCCGCTGGGCTACGATGGATTCCGTTCATATGAACAACACGCTTCAGGAATTCTGGATCGAGAAACCGGACTCAACGTCTCAGTGGAGCCATTGCGCTGTTGTTCCGCTCTACGTCCTCTACATGAGTATTGCCGGAATCAGGGCGCTCGAACCGGGATTCAGACGATTTGAAATCGCCCCCCAGTTCGCGGACATCGAGTCTCTTTCCCTCACGGCGAACACTGTAATAGGTCCGATCCGCGTCGAGACCAAGGGGCTGCTTGGGAATCGGGTGGTCACTCTAGAAATGCCCGCGGATGGAGCGGGGGAAATTGCTCTTGATCCCAGGGAAGCCGTGCCGCTCCGGAGACTGAAAGGGAAGGGATCTTTGAGCCGGGCTCGCTATCGCTTGCCGGCTGGCGAAAAGATAGTTCTGACGCTGAAGTATACCTAGAGCAGTGAACCTTTTCAAGGTATCAAGGCGACAACTAGGGACCTTGAAAAGGTGCGAAGTCATCCTTGATACATACTCATGCCCAAGTACGCTGACGAGCATACATACCACATCTACAATCGAGGTGCTCACAGACATGCGATCTTCCGCAAGAGGGCGCATTATCACAAGTGTATTGAACTGCTAGAAAAATACTCTGCTCAATACCATGTGACCGTGGTCGCGTATTGCCTGATGCCAAATCATTATCATATGTTGGCACGTCAGGATTTGGGTGGGTCGATTTCAAGGTTTCTTCAGACAACATTCAATGCCTACGTCCAATACTTTAATACACTAGAACGACATAGCGGAACACTCTTCCAAGGTCCAGCGAAATCGAGGCTCATTGTATCGGATGCTCATCTCATGCGCAGCTTGGCCTACATTCACACTAATCCGGTCCGAGCTTCGCTGGTGCGAGACATGAGAGATTGGGATTACTCGGACTACTCATCTTGGACGGGCCGGTCAGATGCACATTTTGCTTCTAAGTCGCTTCGGGACTCCCTAACGGAGAGTGGCAAGTCCTATCAGGAGTTTGTGCAGGCATATCTGATCGGACCTGCAGGTTCTGAGGATTTGGAGGGGCCATGAAACCTTTTCAAGGAATCAAGGAAACAACCGGGCGACCTTGAAAAGGTGCTAAAGTGCATTTGCTCAATCATACACGCACTTGCGGGCTTCGTCTGCAAATGCGTTGAGCAGCTCAACATCTGCGTCAAAAAAGTGGTCAGAGGGGCAAAGGATAAAGCCACCTCCCCTGCCTGCATCTTCGAAACACGTTCGCACCGCTTTTCTCGTTTCTTCCGGCGTGCATCCCTTGAAGCAGTGGAATTGATCGAACCCGCCGATCATGCAAACCTGATCGCCAATTCTTACCTTCGCTTCCGCCAGGATCGTGTCACCTCCCATGGATTCAGGGGTGAAGGTTTCCATCGCGTCGGGCTTCATATCCGCAAGCCGTTCGAGCAGCGGCATCATCCCCCCGCATGTGTGATACACGATTCGCTGTCCGGCCTCGTGGGCGAGCTGGATGAGTTGAGAGTCATAGGGGGCAACAAACTTGTCAAAGATATCCGGAGAAATGACGGTTGACGATGCATCGCCGCCCCCTAGCTCGATGACGTCGTAGTGTGCGCCCTTCATGGATTGGACGAAAACCTTCTTTCGCTCGAACATCACGTTTAGAAACGTATGGACCCAATCGGGATCTTCGAACGTGGCCATGATAAGCTCCTCGATGCCGAAGAGCACGGAAGCGTCCTGCCAGCAACCAGGCTGTCCGTAGATTTCAAATGTGGCGATGTGGCCGCGGAGGAGCCCTGTTTCTCCGTACGCTTCAGCCTCCCTGTTGACCCTTTCGCGGTCGCAGATCGGCGCCACGCCGTACTCGGCGATGAG
>JBGPAN010000433.1:0-4245 GCA_041480785.1 Bacteroidota bacterium
ATCGTCTACGGGTTCTATTTGTCGTACCTCGGATATTTCGCTTTGCCCGGCGTCGGGCCGCGGTTCACTCTTCACGATTTCTCTTCTCTCGAGACAGAGCTTCCGGGATTGTGGCTGACTCCGATCCTGCGCAGCATCATCAATGCGGGAGAGTCGATCCCGCAATCGCACATCGACGCGGTCAACCTGGTACAGCGCGACGTCTTCCCGAGCGGACATACACAGCTCACGATCATCGTGATGGCACTTGGATTCAGGTACAAAATCAAAGCTCGTTGGCTGTTGCTCACTCTTGGAAGCCTGCTCATCGTGGCAACAGTCTACCTTCGTTATCATTACGTCGTTGACCTGATTGCGGGCGCATTGCTTGCTTGGTTCACCCTTTGGACGGGTGACAAGCTCGAAGTGTGGTGGAGGCGTACGGCGCGCCAGCTTCGGAGAGGAACATTCACTTGAAACTCGGGCCAAAATCAACTATGTTTTTGTAGTACCCTTGTTCACCCCCTGTGCGGAGAATCTGTCAGAGTACTATGACTCAGGAACAAATACTCAAGGAGCTTGAATCGCTTGCCACGAACAGCGGAATCGCTGTGCGCTACGAAAAGGGTGATTTCGAAGGAGGCTTTTGTGTCCTGAAAGCTGAGAGATTGATCGTCGTCAACAAGAAGCTGGCACCGTCCAGGAAAGCTTGCGTTCTTGCCCAGGGACTCGCTGAAATCGGCATCGAAGACCGGTATCTCAAGCCAGCAATCCGCGATTTCATCGAGGAGGAGCTGGCCCGGTTAGTGCGATCATAGTGACGGCGCAGGCCAGTGCTTCCCCATCTTGATCGTATCCGAAAACAATATGAAGGGCATTTGTCGAGATTCCCCAAATCGATTGCTGATGCCCTCTTGAATATCCCTTCAACCACTGTATAGACTTGTAACGAGCAGCCGTGGGTACTGCGCTCCTTCTTAAAGGTGTCGTCATTGGATTCGCTCTGGCATTGCCGATCGGACCGATTGGTATTCTCTGCATTCGGAAGACGTTTGCGGAGGGGCACCTCTCAGGGATGGTTGTTGGCGTTGGAGCTGCCACGGCCGACGCACTTTACGGTTTCGTTGCTGCATTTGGTCTGACCGTGATCTCTGATACTCTTGTCACACAACAGATGTGGCTGCGGCTGGTCGGTGGAGCATTCCTCTGCTATCTTGGCGTGAAGACCTTTCTGGCAAAACCTCCCGATGGCTCACAACCGACAAATGGCAAGGGGTTCGTCGCATCTTATGTTTCTACGTTTCTTCTCACGCTGACAAATCCTTTGACGATCATCGCCTTTCTTGGTGTGTTCGCGGGAATTGGTGTGTTCGCGGGAATTGGACTCAAAAATAGTGAGTTGAGTGTGGGTTCAGCGGCTACTCTCATTGCCGGTGTGTTTTTCGGATCCTCGCTTTGGTTCTTTTTGCTGAGCTACGGTGTTACATTGTTCCGCGAAAAGATCGATGCCTCGGGATTAGGATTGATCAACAAGATCTCCGGTGTTCTCATTGTGGTCTTTGGCATCATCGCCATTCTGAGTTTCCTCTAGCAGGTTGTTGACATTCTAGCTTGATGGACAACGATGAACCGCAGAGACCGCCAAGAGCGCGAAGTCTTTCAGAATTTGAAGGGAAAAGAAACCCAAAAGTCTTCTTTGCGGTCCTCTGCGTCCTCAGCGGTTCGTTTTTCAACATCCTGCTGGAACCGCATCTGCCCTCGATGAGGCTGCAGGAAACTCGCCGGTCCACTGTCCTTAGAAGAGAGCATCCATGGAAAAAATCAAGAACCTCCTTCCATACCTCCTCGTCCTCCTCGTCGCTGCGGTGGTCATCTCCGAATTGTTCCCATCGGCCCATCCATACGGCGGGATCCGTCTTCCGCTGGATGCGCAGGCAATCGAACAGCGAAGTCGCGAGTTGCTTTCGAACATGGGCGTCGATGTTAATGGTATGACTCCCGGAGCCCAATTTCGATACGATGAATCGCTTTTCCGCCAGGTGGAACAGAAGTTTGGCATCGAAAAGTCCAACGAATTGACACGGGACAGAATCCCTGTGTATCACTGGGACATTCGATGGGGGAAGGCTACCGGACTCATGCTCTCGGCCGACAATCGGGGAGACGAATCAAAGGTCTCACAAGCAGTCGCGGAAATTATCAGGGGTGAAGTATTCATGCGGCTTGGAACGGCCGGTCAACTCGTGGAGCTCGAGCACAAGATCGCAGATAGCATACCACTCCCGAATCTCTCACAGGCGGAAGCACGTGCCCTCGCAGGCACATTTCTGCGTCGGTATGCAGTTGCTGCCACAATGCTTTCCGATACAGCGCAACCCTCCTCGGAAAAACGGATCGAGCAGAAGAAGAGGGTGGATTACGAATTCGTTTGGAACACAAAAATGCCGGTCATGGAAAATCCAGTGCACGTTACCGTCTCGGTTGCCGGCAATCAGGTGACAGCCTACAAAGTGGATACAGTTATTCCGGAGGAGTTCAAGAAATCAGAGGTCGACCTGGTCTGGCGGCTTGGGTTGCCGATTTTCTACGGTCTTGCGATCGTCGTTATGATCGTTGTCGCGTTTAGACGATTTCGTGCGTTCGAGCTCGGATTCCGGCTCGCAATCTTTGTCGGAGTGGTCATTGCAGTTGTGCAGGCGATCCAAATCTACCTCACGATGCGGTCGGAATTTGGATGGGACGAGTTGTTGGGACTGATTCTCGGTCCGCTGTTTGTTGGCGGAGCCCTGGTGCCCGTGTGGGCTGTGAGCGAATCGATGGTGCGCGAGGTGTGGAAAGAGAAACTCATCACTTTCGACCTTCTCTCCAAAGGACATGGGTTCCACTCAAGAGTCGGAGAGAGTCTTGTCCGTGGATTTGCGCTGGGGGCCGGGAGTCTGGCTCTTTATCTCCTCTGTCCGTTCATTGCAAACAAAGTGATGCATGTCTCCGCCTCAACTTCCGACAACTCGACCATTGAAATCTTTGGGGCCGCGTGGTCATGGCTGTATGTCTTGGCGCATGGAATGAGTTCGGTCGCTTTCAAGATCTCGATCCTCATCATGTTTGTAGTATCATACATTCGAGGGCGCGTCTCTTCACCCATCCTTCTGGTTGTGCTGGGGTCCCTCGTGACCGCATTCGCATCAACAGGCAGTCTTACGCCGGTCTGGCTTGGGTATTTGGATCTCGTCCTCTTTGGCGCCGTCACGGTGTGGGGTTTCTATCGGTACGATGCGCTCACTGCTTTTGTGTCACTCTTCACGTTCAAGGTGCTCGAAGAAGCAGCCGGTCTTCTTGTCGTAGGCAACTCCGCATACGCAGTCTCCGGATGGCTCGTAATCGGGATTCTCGGTGCCCTTGTCGTTGCCGGGTTGGCGAGCCAGGCGAGGAAACGCGAGATTGCCGATTTTGATGAGATTATGCCGGCATTTGCGAAGCACATCACGGAGCGTCAGCGGTT
Source organism: Bacteroidota bacterium (assembly GCA_041480785.1). Classification (GTDB taxonomy): domain Bacteria; phylum Bacteroidota; class Ignavibacteria; order UBA10030; family UBA10030; genus UBA9647. The sequence continues at coordinate 3,482 of JBGPAN010000433.1, forward strand.
ACAGCAGGAACTGGAGATTGCCCGAAGTGTGCAGATGAGCTTTCTCCCGAAAGCGAATCCAAAGGTCGTCGAGCTGGATATTGCGTCGCGCTGTGCTCCGGCACTGGAAGTAGGAGGAGATTACTACGACTTCATCGACGCGGGAAACAAGAGGCTCGGTGTCGTTGTGGGGGATGTCTCTGGTAAAGGAACGCAAGCGGCATTCTTCATGACGCTGACGAAAGGCTTCGTCCGTGCCCTTGCCGAGGTGTCTGCCTCCCCCTCTGCGGTTCTGACCCGGGTCAACAAACTCTTCTATGAAAACGTCGAGCGCGGGGTTTTCATCAGTATGGTATACGGAATCTTTGATACCGCAGAGCGCGTTCTCACGATTGCCAGGGCAGGTCACAACCCGGTGATTATGCGAAAAACAAAGGCAGATCAGGTCCAGGTGGTCAACCCCATGGGATTGGCGCTCGGACTCGACGCCGGAGATACTTTTGCAAAGTCGATACAGGAGGTAGCAATCCCTTTCCAATCCGGAGACCTTTTCGTATTCTATACTGACGGCTTCCCCGAGGCGATGAATAAGACCCTGGAAGAGTTCGGGGAGGAGCGACTCTGCCAGACGGTGCAAAAACATGCTCACCGCTCTTCAACGGAAATCATGGATGGCATCTTTGCTGAGATGAAGCAGTTTGTCGGAAAGGCGGCACAGCACGATGACATGACAATCGTCGTCGTCAAGGTCGTTTAGTTTTGTTTTGGGTTCCAGCCTGAGCACA
>JBGPAN010000434.1:0-4237 GCA_041480785.1 Bacteroidota bacterium
CCTTTCGCCACACATAGTAGTTGATGGCGGCGAGGGGAAGATAGACAACTACCGCAAATGCCAGCGTCCAGGGCATTCAGTGGGCTATTTCTTCTCTGTCTTGCGTGGGTTCTCCGCGAACTGCTCGCAGAGAAACTCTTGAAGATCCTCGAATGTTCGAAATGTCTTTGTCGCACATCCCAACACCCATCCAGGTATATCCTGGAGTCTCATCTGCGTGACCATGTAGACAGGCTTTTCGACGAAGCGTGCCATCGTCAATTCACCTTTTGTTCCTGCCCCCCGCTGAGCGCTCTCATCCCAGTTGCAGATGACATAGTCTGACCGTTCAGCGATCTCGCTGCAATCCATATCAATCAGATCACGCACGAGTTCCGTGTATTGTTCAATATTCTCGTTCTTGAGATCGCGAAATCGTCCGGATGGGTATTTCTTCGCCAGAAACTCGTCGCTTTCACTGTTTGGATTGTACGCTGAGTGTCCAAGGTTCTTTTTCACCCACTCCTCCATCACGCGTCTCCAATCGGCGCCTTCACCTTTGGCAAACTCCATACCGCCTGACAAATAAACTCGAAGAGACTTAGGAGACTTCACAGGCCCTCCACAGAAATGTTGCCGTATGCACTAGTTCAACATTCAGCCCTTTTTCTCTCAGTCCATGCTGGATCTGAAGCATGCATCCCGGATTTCCCGTGACGATAACATCAGGCCGGATTGATTGGATGTGCTGTACTTTGCGATCGAGCATTTTCATCGAATCGTCGTAGCGAACAATGTTGTATATTCCAGCGCTTCCACAACACCAGGAAGCTTCAGGCAACTCGACGTATTCAATCCCTGGCACCGATTTCAAAAGTTCCCTGGGCTGAACGCTGATCTTCTGTGTGTGGACAAGATGACACGCGTCGTGGTAACTCACGCGTCTCCCTTTCAGCCCCTTGGCAACCGAGCCAGCAGTCTGGAGATGATCCATCATTTCCGACTCTTCCGCAGCAGGTCGTGCAGGCCAGAATCCTGTTTCAGCAAGAAACTCCGTGATGTCTTTCGTTTTGCTTGAAACGAGTTTCGCTCGTGCGCCCCACTCCGGATCGTCAGAGAAAACACGTCCGTACTCCTTCATGAACGCACCACAGCCGGCCGAGTTCAATACAATATAGTCCAAATCATCTCTATCAAAGAGCTCGATGTTGTACCTGGCCATTTCCCTCGCGGCTTCAAGACCACCATTATGCGCCTGAAGAGATCCGCAACATGCTTGCCCCCTGGGCACGACAACCGCACAGCCATGGTGAAGTAACAACCTGACTGTGTCCATGTTGACTTCTGCAAATGCGACATCCATAATGCAGCCCGTGAGAAAGCCAACTTTGAACCGTGGTTTTCCCGCGGGCAGGATAACCTCAGGAAGCTGATCGCTCGAGAACTTCTTTGAGATGGAAGGACTCAGCGGCTGAATGGCATCGAGCTTTTTCGAGAACAACCTGAGCAGTCCCGTCTTTACCAGAAACCACTTCAGTCCTGTGTTCTCGTAGAGCCGCATGAAACGGGCTAGGACTTTCAACCGACCCTGTCTCATGAAAGTCCATTCCAGCATCACTTTCTTTGTGAAACGTGTGATGATGCTCTCGTATCCTCCGCGGGCGATTTGTTCGCGTGCGGCTTCCACGAGTGAGCCATACTTCACACCTGCCGGGCAGGCCGTTTCACAAGCCTGGCAATCGAGACAGAAATTCATCTCGCGGACAAACCCGTCTGTGATTGGCAACTCACCATCCGCAACAGCTTTGATGAGACGGATCCTTCCCCGCGGCGACGACTTCTCCAGCCCCGTCAAGGCATACGTCGGACACGTCGGCAGACAGAGACCGCAATGCATGCAGTTCGTCAGGACATCGTAGTTCGGAATGTCGACGCCCCGGAACGCGGATGAAGTTGCCTCAACAAAACTCATGATCGTTTGAATGAATCTTCTTTAGACTCCCCATCTCAAAGCTCCAGCCAATGGAATCGATTTCCACTGGCTATTTCGCAATGTACTTCTTTAGAAATGCCAGCGCTGCCTTGTGAGCATCGGCAGCCGCTTCCTTGTCAAATTTTGGGTTACTCGGATTGGCAAATGCGTGGTCGGCGTCGTACATCTTGACAGTGAGCTTTTTCGAGACCTTTTTCATGTTCGCCTCGAATTCCTTCACCTTGTCGGGATTGATCCAACCATCCCTTTTTGCGAAGATGCCAAGCACCGGACCATTGATTGCCTTCAGCTTCTCGACGTCCGTCTCGGGCATTCCATAATACATTACACAGGCCGAAGTCTGTTTTCCTGCCATCAATGCTGTCTGCAACGACCATCCCCCGCCAAAGCACCAACCGATTGTGCCGACTTTCGCTTCCGAGCCGACATAGTCGAGAGCACCCTTAATGATCGCACGGATGCGCTCCTCTTTCGCCTCTCCCATATACTTTCCGGCTTCTTGTTGTGTGGTTGCGACTTTCCCGTCGTACAAGTCAAGAGCGATGACATTTACATTGCCGAGTTCTTTCTGCAGCTTCTCGGCTTCCTGTTTGATGTAGTCGTTGAGCCCCCACCATTCGTGAATCATGAATATATAGGCATTGGTTTGCTTGGCTGCTTTGCTTTCGAATCCTCTCCCATCAACACCATCGGCAGTCTTGAAGGTGATCTCTTTCCCGTTCTCCGGGACAAATCTGAAAGGAATTGGCTCGAGATGGGCAGAACGAAATTTCTCGTCACTCGCCAGCATGGCGAACTCGGCTGTCGACGTTGGAGCACAGCATGACTTCCCCGCCTGAGCGAACAGCGTCAACGGCAGTAACAATGCAAACAAAGAGAGTTTCTTCATACGTGCTTCCTCCACATGAGTTGGTTAGTGAGGTTTTTGGAATACCACAATTCTGTTGGTATTGGTCCCAGCCCGATTGTTGCCGACTCCCCAAATGTGGGAGGTCTTCGTAAATCGCTGCTTGTTGATCAATATCCCCGCACAGCGAAAACCGGCTCTGAGGCCTATGGGAACAACAATCTCATCGAGCCTCAAGTTTCGCTTGCGGACCTCACCAACTTCAAATGCGACAACACCCTCCGGGCGCACAACTCTGAAAAGCTCCAGAAAAACCCTCTCTATCGCGGATGTCCATGTTTCAACCGAGCGAACGATCGTCAGCCTTTTTTCGACCTCTTTCTGGTCGATGTGATTGAACCAGCAACGGAGCCAATTGTCCTGAGCGTAGTTTACGGTGTCCAGAAATGGGGGTGATGTGACAACAAGATCGACAGTGTTGTCCCCGATCCGACTCGTGTGCCACGCTCCACCCGTCAGTAAGAGTGCACTCTCCCCCACTGTTGACAGACGTTCAACCTGGTCATCAGAAACGTTTCGAAGAAGCGATTTTGTCTTCCGAAGTATCAGCTCTTTCACATTGCGGTACTCGGGCTTTTGCCGACGCGCTTTGTTGATTTTCCGTTGATTCTCCCGCGATGTTGCCTGATTCGGAGGAAGCGTGTAGACCGAGAAGAATCCTTTTGAGTGGCCTGTCAGCCTGTTTGTTGCGACCATCCGTATCCATCGATCAATGTGATCTTCTTTGCCCGCTGCTGCACGTCGGGCGAGGTAGTAACGTAAGGCCAGAATCTCGGACTCAGTTCTGTGATGGTAAAACATGGAAAGGTCAATTGAGCTTCTGGCACGTCTCTCGATCTTGATCCCCGAAAGCCGCTGTTCGACTTGTTCCACACACGGAGGATGAAGCCTTGGCTCGGTGAGAATCCTGCTGAGCGGATTGATATCGTTTCCAATCACCGTGCGACCAAAGAGCGCACCTTCGACAATGGTTGTGCCTCTTCCCATGAACGGATCGTACAGAACATCTCCCGGATGTGTGAGCGTCTCGATGAAGAACCGGGGGAGTTGAGGCTTGAAGCATGCACGGTAAGAGACTTCGTGGAGTGAAGACGCCTGCCGTTGCTTCGCAGTCCAGTATTCGCCGGTGAAGCGGGTAACACGCAGTCTGGAAAACGTGAGCGATTCCACAACAAGTGCAGCGCGATCGATTCTCCCGTCAAGGAGAAGATTAAACAGCATCTTGGACGATGGATGACTGCGGAAGTATGTTCTGGCAGGAGTATGCACGGCCTACGTGTAGGCCCCGGAATCTGCAAACTTCTTGATCTGCTCTCTGTTTGTTGGCAACGGACCTTCGCATCGCGGTCGGAGAGAGA
>JBGPAN010000435.1:0-4209 GCA_041480785.1 Bacteroidota bacterium
CGACGCGCTTCCGCATCGGCCAATTCCTTTACACGCCGCGCCTCTGCATCGGCCAATTCCTTTACACGCCGCGCCTCTGCATCGGCCTGCTGCTTCACCCGTTGTGCCTCGGCATCGGCCTGCTGCTTCACCCGCTGTGCCTCGGCATCGGCAATCTCCTTGTTTTTCGTATCCTCTGCCGCATCGTGACCACTTCCTATCGTAAACGCAAGTCCGGCAGAAAAACCATAGAATCCATCCTGTTTCCCGTTGGTAAGAGAATTGAGGTCAGTATTCGAACGCACGCGTCCATCCATTTCGTCCGATAGGGACAAATTATATCCGCCGTTGATCGACAGTATAACTCCCCTGGAGATGCTGGTTTGGATACCGGCACCGAATGGAACCATCGCTAAGTAATCAGTGCCGCTCTTGTCGAGGTTTTTCGATAGACCGAAACCAGCATAGAGGTACGGATTCAAATTCGGCAAAGAAAAAGGGCTGAAGAGTAGTCGAAGATCGGCCATGCCGGTTGCTGCCGAATACCTGCCGGGAGCGTAGAGGTCAGTGTAGCCCACACCAAATTGGCCAATTAGCATGGAAGGGATGAGATCGTGCTGCAGGAATGCACGATACTGCATCACCCATCTGTCACCCCCGTCATTATTTCCCTGGGCGCCACCCAATGACAAACCCCATGCGAACTCTGAACTCTTGAATTGTGCTTGGGCGTGGTTGTACACACCGAGCACTGCGACCAACAATGTACATGCGATGAAACGTTTCATGAGAAGCCTCCCTATTTGGTTAGTATGTTTTTGTGATCACTACGTTGCAAAGTAAAACCGGCTCCCGCTGTTCCCCGCGCGAGAGCCGGGCGGGGATCCGATACGCTTCGTCCCCGCTCTTTCTTCGCAGACTCCACGCCGAAAGAATGGTTTTGAATGCATCGCTGCTTATGCGTGCGATCCGTACACAAAGACATCTCCATCCTGCTCTTTCATAACGTAGCCGAGTGGACCCTCTGCATTCTTCGCCGCGCGACAGATCCCGAGAAGCGCCGCTCCGCCTCCGAGGAAGAGGAAACCGAACATCACTGTCAGTATTTTCTTGTTCATGATTGATTCTTTCGATCGATTTCTTCGCTTAAGAACAGGTAACACCACCGATTCATCCTGTCTTTTTTCTGATTCTTGAAGACTCGAGCTTCGTTTGAGTTGTTTGTTATGAAAATCCCTATTCAGCATCTCAATCAATGCTTTCACTGTACTACAAACCGAACAAGACGCTAGCCGTGAACTGGATCGAATGAATACTCCGCTCGTTAGAAATGAAATGTTTTTCGTCACCCGCCGCGTACTGGGGATCGTTCTTGTCATTCAAAGAAAGATAGGAGTCAATGCGTTGGTTCGTTCCCGGATTGACGTCGTCCCATTCTTTGCCGGAGACATTCATCAAGTTGTACGAGATGTTAAAGTCGAGCGACAGGAAAGGGCCGATGCTCACTTCCGTTCCGGCCGAGAACCCTACACCAAACCGCGTTGCACCTTTCACGCTATATGTTGCGCTCGGAACTTTCGCAACTCCTTGAAACGCCGTCTCCCCACTGAATCTATTCAGTGCGAGGTTAGCGCCGAAGTACGAAGTAACGTCTAACACAGGTACGCCGAAGCGAAATTCAGGTCCCGCTTTCAGCGACAGGACCGTTTGTGATATATCCACTGTCCCCTGTCCCGGCTCAGAATTGCCCGTGTTATGAACCGATGAGTAATCAATTTCGCCGGCAAGACTCAATCCGGACAGCCCGATCTTCGCCTTTCCATGAATGTTGAGACCGCTGCCGAGTCCATAGCGGGAACCGTTATAGTATACAAGAGTAGAGCCGCCAAAGTCTGAAACCGGAATCGTGAGGCCGATGCCACCGCCAAGTTTGATGCTTCCTTGCGATTGTGATGGTGTGATCGCCACAGCTATAAGTGCGACAAGCGCAACAAAAAATCGAAACGACCGGATCATGAGCATCATAACACCTTCTGTGAAAGTTGTGTGCGAGCGAATCGACAAGCCCCTTCATTTCTCCAGTAGCCTTGTCTGCAATTCCTGGAACCAGTGATTTGGGTTAGAGCCCAGTGGTTTCAGGAAACTACGCACCTGATACTGAAGCACTGGGCAATGAACACCCGCGCGTTGAAAGCCATGCACGCTTTGTCACTAAAAATCACTTCACGAGGATCAGTTTCTTCGTCGAGACGAAGGACCCGGCTTCGAGACGGTAGAAGTACACACCGCTCGAGAGATCGAATGTTCCTTTGCTGGAGCCGAACGGCACAGTGTAGATGCCGGCTTCCTGACGGCCGTTCACGAGTGTGGCAACTTCATTACCAAGCAAATTGTAGACCTTGAGCGAAACCTGACCAGCTTTCGCAAGACTATATTGAATCCTCGTGGATGGATTGAACGGGTTGGGATAGTTCTGATCCAATTCAAACGCAGAAGGCACAGATGATGATACCTGCTCGACAAAGGTCGCAGTTCCAGTGCCAACAGTAAATCCTGACGGCAATGTGGCTGATCCGCCACCCGAACCTGAGTTGGTTACTGTGATCGTGCGCGCCCCCGACGTAGCCGTGGACGTCAAGGTGATATTCGCCGTGATGGATGTCGCGCTATTTACAACTATATTATTCACTGTAACTCCAGCACCAAAATCTAACGAGGTCACTCCAGTAGCAAAATTTGTACCAGTAACAGTAACTCTGACACCGACACTACCACGATTCACGGTAGTTGGCGAAATGCTCGTTATTGTCGGAATGTTCGATGGAGGCGATGAAGGTCCCGGATCCGTGATCGCATTAGCTTGTAATGTAACAGCAGTCTGTGCCAACGCTCTGCCATTCAATGATGCGCCAGTGCTTAATGCAATCTGTGTTTGGCACAATATGACTCCATTCATGGCAGCAGTCGTTCCAAGCGTAGTATTACCGGATACTTGCCAAAATATGTTAGCAGCCTGTGCACCACCACTTAAATTAACAGCAGCGGCGTTGGCTACGGTTAAGTTTCCCCCTATCTGAAAAATCCAGACATCAGTTGCGCTGCCCGAAAGAGTGACACCACCAGGAGATATTGTAAGTCCAGTACTCCACTTGTAAACACCACGAGTAAGAGTCTTCCCGGTAATATTTCCTGCGCCCACCTCAATAGAATCAGGTGCACGGCCGGCTGCATTGGTGAATGCTGTTCCCATATCACCGATAGCCGTAGTCATCTTCGCTGGAGTTGGAACAGCATAGTTAGCAGCATATGCCCTGCCAGTGATTAAAGATGATGTCGAAAATGTATTCGTAGCATCCGCGATTAATCCAAATCCAGTTATGAAAGTCGCGGCGGCTGGGCTAATTCCGATATCTCCAGTAATATGGGTGGTTCCCGTGGTTGTGATTCCCGTTTGTGCCAGGGCCACAAAATTGCCAGCCGTTCCAAGATTCACCGGCGACGGATTTGATGGTAGTTGTGCCATGACAGTAACAGGCACCATCAAAACAACCGTTAGCATCGCTCCGAGGAAGCGCGTCCATCTGCCTAAGATGCCTGCTGAATGTGTTGAACAAGTTTTCATATACTCTCCAAATAGTTAGTGAATTGTGTTACTCTATAGCTGACCAGTGATTTAATGTTCTCTTTGAGAAAAAAGCTCCCGATAGCGGAATCCATCCGCTAACGACATCAGTCGGGGACGATATCGATGATGACTGTTCTATTATAGAATCGTTCCTCCGGGAAGTAGTTGTCAAACGGTGCATATTGGAGATTCTCGCCAAACCCAAACGTTTCAAATGTGATCCCGCGCTTGCCGCTGCTCAAGATTGCGCGTTCGATGATACCCCGCGCATCCTCCACTCGTTCGCGGGATAAGTTGTCGTTGTAGTCTTCCTCTCCTACGATATCCGTATGACCGTGGATAATGACCTTCCCGTTATCCGGAATGAGCGGCGTAACAACTTCCGTGAGGAACTTCTCGTAGCTCGCAATGGTCTTCGATTTGTCGAACTCAAAGAGAATGCTGAACCGCACTGCCTCTTTTAGCGGTTCGGATCTGCGGGCCAGCTGGACTGAGCCTTCTTTCCTCAGAGATTTCCCGAGTTTCCTTTCGCCCAGCATTACGACTTTGTAGTCGCCCTGGGAACGGTCACCCAGGATGGCGTTCCCCGAAATGCCTTCCTGGTC
>JBGPAN010000436.1:0-4149 GCA_041480785.1 Bacteroidota bacterium
ACCCACATGGTTGAGTCATCACTTGCGTAGACCGAAAAGACTAAATAGTTGTTGCTCGCGTGCAAAGTGTCTTTATTATAGAGAGTGTCACTCTTAAAGAACTTCTCCACATTGGACATCGAGAAGTGGAGAGAGTCTGATGGTGAAATTCGATTGAGATTGTCCGGAGGCAAAACGATTCGTTGCCAGGTTTTTCCCTGGTCGGTTGATTTGCGGAGCATCCCGGCCCAACTTGCCGTCCAAATCGCATTTGAAGTCAATGCTAAATCATAAGTGACGTTTTGTTCAGGTACCGTAATAGCAAGTGCAGGGATTTTGTTGCGACCGTAAATCAGAGTATCAACTTTTCCCGTGTCAACAGGTTGTGGCAGAAATGTCCAGCTTCCTCCACGGTCTGTCGAGTAGTGCAGGCCGCCTCCAGTGGGGTATGACTGGTTGTCGTGTGTAACAGAATATGCCGACGCAACCCAGATGGTATTGCCGCGAATTGCGATAGCAGAGACACTCTTGCCGTCGAACGTCTCGGCTGCGGAAAACAGCTTCCAACTCCGCCCCGCATCTGTCGTGTAGCTTAATCCTCTTCCCGATCCCAACCAGATTGTATCTCCTCGAGGAACGATCTTGTCGAACGAGTTGCTTTGAGGAAGCAAACTGAACTGCATCGCCGTTGACGAATATGAATTCACGACTTGGCCTTGGGCAGCCATCCAGAAGACGATAGTGCAGAGCGCTGTGAGTTGTATTAGCCTCATGGTTTCACTGTAAGCCGAAGGATGATGACATTGCTCGGTTCATTCGATCGATCAAAAGCCTGGAATTCAAATCTGTATGTCCCAAGTTGAGTATTCCAAGGGAGGGAAATAAGGAGGCTAAAGATTCCATCTCCCGCTTTCTCGTCTCCGTGAGCAGCCAAGCCGTCGTCGTACATGAGGAACGGATTGCCTCCGGATCCTGACCCGTCAGGTTTGTACGAATTGAAAAGAACTTTGGCAACATCACTGAGACCGTCCGGATCGTTTGCTCGCACAGTAATGAGTATGGACTGTGATTGATTGCCCAACTTCACTGTATCGGGCGCCGCAAGATCAGAGATGACCGGAGGTCGATTGCCGCGGAATACCGCTAGAGGTGTGAAGATCGCATTGCTTCGGTATCCGTCATCCGATTCTGCATTCACTTCGACTGCATACGTGCCGATTTGGACCCGTCTGATTTGAAACGAGGCCTTCCCTGAGAAGAGGCCGTCTCCCTTCGCCTGGTCAGGGGCTTGTCCGTCATCCAGCAAGGCACCTCTCGATACGATGTTGAGACTGTCAGAGCTAGTTATCGAGTAAGTAACGGAGATCGGACGCTCGGAGTTGGCCTGGACGCGCGCCACGAGTGTCGTAGTAATTGTCAAAACGTCATTTGGTTGCCTGTTTGATCCGACATTGATCGTATCGCTATTGATTCCCGAAGGCGAAAGGGTGACCTGTGCCAAGAGGGGAGCTATTCCTGTCGAATCGACAACGCTGCTTTGTTTTGTCTCACAGCTCCCGAGGAGCAGCACAAGAGCACTGAAGAAAGCCGGCCGGGCGAAATGGCTACAGAAATGATCAGAGAAAACGCTACGCGTATTCTTGAAGGAGAATGTGCTTAGAATGAATCGGGGAAAAAGAAGAAGCTGACTCAAAGATTGCTTTCCCTTAGTTCTGTTTACGTCTGCTTCGTAGCAATCGTCAGGTGTCAGCTATCCTGTAGTTGAGGAAGAGATGTATGAAATCGTGCGTGGTATAAAGGTAGTCACCATAATGAAAAAAGTCAAGCGGAAAGTCTATAGGGATATAGTGAAAGGGGAGAATGAAAAACACAGTACAAACACGACAAGCGCGAGCCAACCGACGATCACGCGTTTTTGATCGAGGGGCGATTCATCGGGGACTGGTGGATGGTAGAGTTTCACCATGTAGAATGATATCAGGGCCCACAAGAACCATCCGCTCCAACTATGCTGAGCGAACGGTATCACTTGGCCCAGAGGTTGTACAACGAAATAGGTCGAGATTCCTCTGATCAGCTCATCGAGAATGGAAGGCAAACCAAGGACGAGAAGGAGCACGAAGAAGAATCGGGCGACATAACGATGTCTGTCGCCAAATAGTGTATAGACGATGTGGCCTCCATCGAATTGGCCAATTGGAATGAGGTTCATCGCTGTGACAAAAAGTCCGAACCAACCGACGCAAAGCAGGGGATAATGATACAGTTCGGACATTGGTGGAACGAATTGTCTGGCAGGATCCGTAAAAATTGACGAAAGGAAGCTGTAGAGAATCGTATTGCCAAATTCCAAGGGGAGTCCACGGGCTTCGTTGGTTGAATTTGTCACGAAGTCGTAGTTGGGATGAAGAGCCAGTATGTATTCACGCCCCGGGAGAGTCAGAAATCCGAGGACAAGCACGATGATGCACGCGACGAAGCCCGCCAGTGGACCGGCCACCCCGATGTCGAACATCGCCTTCCGACTTGGGACGACCGATCTTGTCCGAATCAACGCGCCAAGCGTTCCAAAGTTCAAGAAGAATGGAGTGGGTGGAAATGGAAGGAAATAGGGGAGTGTAACATCTACACGATGATACTTGGCCGCGAAGAAGTGGCCAAACTCATGTACCCCAAGGACGAATAAAATTGCTACCGAGTACGGAAGGCCAGAAGAGAGATTTGTAAGCTCGAACGGATTTTTGCCTATCCACTGGACCCCTGCAACTGTTGTCGTAAAGAAAGTTGCTAGGAAAAGGAGAATGTTTAGTGCAACACGGAGAGAGTGTCGAGTTGAACCGGTTTCCGGAGCTTGGGGATCTTCTTGCGGGAGTTGGTGACTCATTCAATCCGAGAATTTTTTTCAATATTCAAAGGCCATTTCGGATTGAATATACTAAAGCGACTGTGCAAAACCAAATAGAGTCCTCCGATAGCATTCGAGAGTGGGGAGTTCAGAATGCTATCGGAGTTGGGGGAAAAGAAACTACCTAGGGCCAAGCTGTCTGCGTCTTGATGCGTGGCCAGTCTGAAGTCTCAGTCCTACGATGCTGGAGGGGGGGCTGGCTTGGCAGTCCCAGCAGGCCCGCTTCGCGCAGATGATTGGCTTACAGCTTCGTTCTCGTCATTTCCAATACTCGATCCAGTCGGTTTCGCGGCATAAGAGACTGCATAGTTGCTCGCGAAAGTAATCACAAGCGCGATCGCAACCGCACGGACTCGCTTTGCAATTCTTGAACTGGTCATTGTATCCTCCTTTGGTGCATTATTGGTGATTTGTATCACTCGAATTCATGGTTATTGAGCCAATTTTGACGTAAAAATTAGCTAATTTCTTTCAAATGTCAAGCAAAAAGTTTGAAATAGCCTAGGAACAAGGATTCAAAAACTCAAGGTTCCTCAATAAAGTATTCTAAATCAATAAGTTACAATTTTCGTGATGCAACACACTGCTACACCATAGGAAGAAGTTTTTTCTTGACAACTCCAGCTTTCAATGCTATATTCGTCATAGATAACGAAGGGACTGCCTATGAAAGTTTTCAAGAAGATTGTTTTCTTCTGGCTCATAGCGGTTGGGCTCGAATTCATCTGCTTGCTCTTCCTGCCGAATGACGGTTCGTCGGTTGCCACGTTATTGCTGGATTCGATATCTCTGTTGACGGGCATTGTGTGCTTGTACCTCTACCTCAAAGAGCCCACGAAGTCCAATAGGCCCATTTTTGCAAACTTCTCTGTTCTTTTCTTTCTGTCACTTGTTATATTCGCATACAAATTCATTGGGGATGATTACGCAGTCTGGTCGAACTCAGTACGATTCTATCTGTACCAATATCAGATCCTTGCATACAACTTCCTTCTCGCATTCGCGGTTCTCTATGTAGTTATCGATTCCTTGTTCAACGACTTCCGAACGCGGCACAAGTATGTGCTCACGCTCCTTATCGTCGGTGGTACATTCGCATATTACTACTACCCATATTTTGACAACCCGAAATACCTAGTCACCACTGAAGACTGGGCGGACTATCAAGCGATCGGCAATTCGGTCCGAAAGCTTGCCGAACACGGAAATACTAATCCAACAGTTGGGGAAATCTCCTCTGTCACTGAATTGGGTGTATGGAGGGG
>JBGPAN010000437.1:0-4149 GCA_041480785.1 Bacteroidota bacterium
ATTTCCGGAATGACCTCGTACTTTCTGAACGGAGGCATGACGTACGCGCCGGAAACAAGATGCTTCGCGTTGCGGAGAAATTCCTTCGTGAGTTGCACACCCAGCAGTGGTGCTTTGTTGCCAGCAGAACGGAGCGACTCGCGAATGGTGTCCGGAATCGCCATTCCGGGAATTTCATTGTGCAGAAATTCCGCGTGTCGATAGCTCCGGAGCGGAAGGATACCCAAGATGATCGGCACGTGCCATTGCTCAACTCTTTTCACCAGTTGCTCGAGCGTACGCATCTCATAAATAGGCTGCGTAAAAATGACGTCCGCTCCGGCTTCAATTTTTTGTGACAACCGCGCGATCTCCCTGTCCATATTGTCTGCAAGGGGGTTTGCCGCGCACGCCACAAGAAAGGATGTCTTCTGCTCAAGACTATTTCCCATGAGATCGAGACCCTGATTCATCGCCTTCGCCGCACGTATCAATCCGATCGAATCAATGTCATGAACCGATGTCGCTTGAGGATAGTCCCCAACATTGGTGGGATCGCCGGTTATGCAGAGGATATTCCGAACGCCGAGCACGTGTGCACCCAGCAATTCCGCTTGCAGACCGATCATGTTGCGATCGCGCGTGGTCATATGCGTCATTGCTTCGACCCCGACGTCACGCTGCATGAGGAAGGAAAGCGCAATCGGATTCATGCGGAGACGAGCCCGCGCGCCGTCCGTGATATTGATGGCATCGATTCCACAGCGGTGGAGATAGCGCGCCCCCTCCATCACGGAGGACATATCAAGTCCACGAGGCACATCGAGCTCAGTCGTGACAAGAAATTTCTTGCCGAGGTTTCGGGCGAACTGAGAACGGCTCTCTTCCTCCGATGAAGATTTAGAAACCTCTGTTTCGACAACCTCTCTCGATTTAGCCGAGACTTCGGAAACAACACCCGTTGGAGCAGGATGACGAGCCGCTTCATCAAGCGCCTTGCGTATCGCCTTGATGTGTGCCGGCGTCGATCCGCAACACGCGCCGATAAGAGTTACCCCTGATTGCAGAAGCTCGCTCGCATACGTTGCCAGATACTCCGGGGTTGTGTGATAGACAGATCGGCCATCCTGAAAGGTAGGAATGCCGGCTGCAGGTTGGGCAGAAAGAACAACACCATCTTTATACATCGCCCGAATGATGCTGAACATTCGCTGCGGACCAACCGTACAATTGGCACCAACGACATCGACCCCTTTGCTCAACAGATGCTCGACGACTTCCAGCGGAAAGGAACCGGAGAGTATGGATCCGTCCTCGGCGAAGGCCTTCTGGGCGACGATAGGAATTGATGTCAGTTCCTTTGCTGCAGCAATAGCTTCGTCGAGTTCGTGAAGACTGACAAACGTTTCCAAAATGAGCAGGTCAATCCCGGCAGCCAGCAGGACTTCAATTTGTTCCTTGAAGGCATCACGGGCTTCGGAGAGCCTGATTTTTCCAATTGGCTCCAGGAGTTTTCCCGTGGGCCCTACAGAGCCTGCAACATACACATGGTCACCCGCCGCCCGGCGAGCGATTTCAACTCCCGTCCGATTGATTTCTTTCAGACGGTCCTGGAGATGAAACTGTGAAAGACGAAACCGGTTGGCGGAAAAGGTGTTGGTCTCGATGATCTCGGCGCCGGCATCGATGTACTCCCGATGGATGCGAGCGACGAGTTCCGGGTGCTTGATGTTTTGGATCTCATGCGGACGCTCACCAGACCCGTAGATGTCCAACAACGTCCCCATCGCTCCATCACACAGAATGGGACCCTTCTTAATCCTCTGCCGGAAATCAAGCTTCACAGGTTTCTCCAAAGCTGAATCGCATGTTGGGATTTATCAACGAGAGAGGTGAAGTCTATTTCGATGGCTCCGATGGCGGCATTTTCCATACGACCGTAAGACTGTCCAGCCATATCTCTGGTTTTCGGACAGCGACCACACCACACACAGAATCCCCCACCTCGACACCGCGAAACAAAGCGCTGTCCTTGATGCTGAACGGCATGGTCATGGCTTCCATGAAGCCTGGAATCTTTTCGTGGGCAATGGTGATGAGGCTCGAAGCAGGTTCAAGAGCAACAACCTGTCCTCTGAGATGGTAGTAGTTTGCGGGCTCGCTGCCTCCTTTTTCCTGTCGGCCACATCCAGTGACAGCAAGAAGGACAACAATCAGAAACAGCAAAATTGTCCTGCATCGTTCAATCATCATCGCTCCACCTCTGTCAGGAATTCGCAATCAAGGCTTCGGCAATCTGAACAGCATTTGTCGCTGCTCCCTTTCGGATGTTGTCCGAGACAATCCACAGATTGATCCCGCTTGGTATCGTCTCGTCCATTCGAACCCGCCCGACAAAAACATCGTCTTTGTCATGGGCAGTGATCGGCATGGGATACACGTTGTTGGCAGGATCGTCCTGGAGAACGATTCCAGGGGCAGACTTTAGGATATCACGTACTTCGCTCACACTGCACGGTCTTTCGAATTCAATGTTCACTGACTCACTGTGTCCACCCATCACAGGCACGCGCACAGTCGTGGCGGTGACAGCAATCATCTCGCCCATAATTTTCACTGTCTCCTGCTTCATCTTCAACTCTTCCTTTGTATATCCATCGTCGAAGAACACATCGATGTGGGGAAGACAGTTGAACGCTATCGGGTGAGGAAATTTCTTCTCCCTGAGCGGCCGTTTGGCGAGTTCATCTTCCAATTGACTCACCGCCCGCTGACCCGCCCCGGTCACCGACTGATATGTCGACACTACTACTCGCTTGATCCTGAACCGATCATGGAGCGGTTTGAGCACGACAACCATTTGAATGGTGGAGCAGTTGGGATTGGCAATGATGCCGTGATGAGCGAAGACCTGTGCTTGATTGACTTCGGGAACAACAAGCGGAACGTTGACGTCCATGCGAAATGCGCTGCTATTGTCGATAACGACCGTCCCGGCTTTCACCGCATGAGGTGCAAATTCTTTGCTGACACTCGCTCCTGCCGAAAACAGAGCAATCTGGATGTTTTTGAATCTATCAGGCTCAAGCTTTTGGACAGGAATGTTCTTGCCGTGGAACACAACTTCTTTTCCCACGGACCGCTCGGAAGCCAGCGGCAATAACTCGTCCACCGGAAAGTTTCTTTCTTCCAGCACCCGTATCATGGTCCGTCCGACCAATCCGGTTGCTCCAACCACTGCCACATTGTATCGCTTCATCGTCCTCTTCGCTTTTCTTGATTCTAGAGTTGTTCTATAGTCTGCCGTTCTCGGATCACGCGCACGCGATCGCCATTCACCAGGATCTCAGCGGACCTTGGCCGGGCATTATAGTTGGAAGTGAGTGAGAATCCGTACGCCCCTGTCGTCATCACAGCCAGATAGTCATCCCGCTTTGATTTTGGCAGCAGACGATCGCGGGCGAGGAAATCTCCGGTCTCGCAGATCGGTCCAACCACGTCAGCATGTTCTTGTTCGTAGGTGTCCAGTTTCAGCGGAACGATTTGATGGTAGGCGCCATAGAGACTCGGCCGTATCAGGTCATTCATCCCTGCATCCACAATGACGAACTTCTTCGCTCCGTTTTGCTTCGTATAGAGGACCTTTGTCAGCAGGACACCGGCATTGGCAACGATTGACCGCCCAGGCTCAAACCACACCGAGCATCCTGCCTCCCGCAGCACCGGAACAAGTGCCCCCATGAATTGACGCAGGGGGGGGACAATCGCATTGTCCGGCTCCACCGCCAGAGCCTCATGACTCAAAACATTCAAATACTGAACCCCAAATCCGCCCCCAAAGTCAATATGGTTGATCGCCATCCCTGCTTCCCGCAGAGATTTCACAAAGCGAGTGAGGAAGTTGGCTGCTTCGACGAATGGTTCAATTTTCGTGATCTGAGAGCCAATATGGGCATGCACACCAACGATTTCCAGGTTCGGCAACGTTGCGGCAAATTTGAAGATGCCTTCGGCTTCTTCGGATGGAATACCAAATTTGTTTTGCTTCAAGCCTGTGGTAATGTACGGGTGACTCTGAGCGTCAATATCCGGGTTGATACGTAAGGTGACCGGTGCTTTCGTCCCAAGGCGAAGCGCAACAAGCGATATGATCTGAAGCTCCTGAGATGA
>JBGPAN010000438.1:0-4143 GCA_041480785.1 Bacteroidota bacterium
ATCGAGAACTGCAAACTTGCCGCGGAATGGGAGCCAAACTTCCCCGACGAAAACACTGCCTACTACATCGACCGACTCAACGAGTGTTCAAAGAAATTTGATTTCTTCTTCCAACCTGACGAGTTCAAGCAGGTATTCGCAGGAGAGGATCTCTTTGGGTTCGATCCTCAGCTCATTCATATTCAGAAGCAGAAGATTCTCCCTCGGGGAGAGACGGCCCCTCCCGAGGATGAGGCTGGTGATTTCGGTATCTGGCTCGACGAGTCAGGCCTTGGCTAGGGCAGGTTCAAGAGCCGAAAAAGCCCTTGGATTCTAATGGATTAGCGCAGAGGTCCTCAACGCAAACAAAGGTCTCCACCCTGAACTCCGCTGTGTCCGATGCCGGTGATCCTTCCGGAGACTTGCTTTTTGTTTCAACAAGTGCTATACTCGCAGTGTAATTCACCAACACCGTTTTTGTTTCAACAGAAGTGGTTTTGGCTGTCTCTCTCCGTTGGACTCCTGAACAGGTCACACGGGGGTGTATGCAACGACCTTAATGATGAAGGGTGTCAGGTACAGCTAGACATCTTTTGTTTTTGAGAGACAAAAATCGGGTGTGCATGTTCAACCCTATAAGGAAGAAGTAACCTTATGGAACAAGGTACAGTCAAGTGGTTCAATAATGCGAAGGGATACGGCTTCATCAAGCGAAGTACCGGCGAAGACGTGTTCGTCCATTACAAGTCTATCAACGGTGAAGGCTACAAGACGCTCAAAGAGGGCGACACTGTGGAATTCGAAGTTGAACAAGGCGCCAAGGGTCTACAGGCTGTCAATGTGAAGAAGGCACCCTAATTTCTGCCTCTCGAAGAACCAAAAACCCGCTCCGAGATCTCGCGAGCGGGTTTTTTGCTTTGTGGAGATTCTGTAGATCAGAAGGAGGTTCTCCACTTCGTGCTCTTCATTCTGTTGTGCGGTTCCTCGTCGACTGCTTGAGATACGTTACGATATCATTCGTCGATGCCCCGGGGGTAAACAACTCTCCAACACCCATGTTCTTCAGAGCTTCAATATCCTTCGCGGGTATGATCCCGCCGCCGAAGAGCAAAATATCATCAAGCCCTTTCTGTCGCATGAGCTGAAGCACTTTTGGGAAAATGGTCATGTGAGCGCCGCTTAGCAGACTTATCCCTATCGCATCAACGTCTTCCTGCAGAGATGCCTCAACAATCATCTCTGGCGTCTTGCGTAATCCGGTGTAGATCACTTCCATGCCTGCATCCCGAAGAGCTGCAGCAACAACCTTTGCGCCCCTGTCGTGACCGTCCAGTCCCGCTTTTGCGATGAGAACCCGAGTCTTTTTCGCCATGATGTTCATATTCTCCTCGACGACAGTGCCGGACGCCGTGCCACGAATTGCTCAAGCGTCTTATAGAACTTTGTCAACGGAAAACCCACAACATTGTAGAAACATCCTTCCACCCGTTTCACGAAAACGGCACCATAGTCATCCTGGATCCCATAGGCGCCCGCTTTGTCCATCGGCGAGCCGGATCGTACATATCCCTCAATTTCTTTGTTTGTAAGGACGCGAAACCACACTTTCGTTTTCTCGATTCTCACAACGCGTCGTTTCGTTTCGACATCGATCAACGCAAAGGCCGTATACACCATGTGCATCCTGCCGCTTAGTCTTTTCAACATCGTTTGCGCTTCGGATTTCGTACGGGGCTTCCCAAGAATATTTTTCCCCAGCACAACGATCGTGTCAGCGCCGATCACGATCCCACGCTTCATACTCCTTGACACTTCGACCGCCTTGCTCAATGCAATGCGTTTCGCATTGTGCTCCGGCGACTCGTGATCCCAGAGATCCTCACGAGCAGCGCTTGGACGCACGACAAACCTCAGTCCGATTTGCCTGAGCAGCAATTTCCGGCGCGGCGACTGCGAAGCAAGGATTAACGGAGGTAGCTTCATGGGCCTATAAACAAAAAAAGCGATATCAACGTATCGCTCTCATGAACATTCCTATGACCAGTCAGTCATCGGAACATCGCTTTGATGCTGCCCCATGTCCTCTTCGCAGTGGAGGTCAGGTGGGCAACGGGCACAATTTCCGTTTCCGGAGCGGGAACCTGGCCATTGATGATCCGGACCTTGTACTGATAGAAGCCGCCCGTCGACTTAAACGCGCTTTTGTCGACGAATTCGTAGCTGGAATTGTTCCCCTTCAATTGGTCAACACTCCCAACGTTGGTGAAGTCTCCAGCGGTACCCGATCTGCGCAACACATCGAAACGAACAACGCCACCTTCGTCGGAAGTATTCCAGCGAATCGTCACATCGCTTCCATTGCTTTGTGCTGTCGGACGATCCTTGATGACAATCGCCGAGACAGTCGCTGCCATCAGCAACGCCAAGAAACACGGGAATATAAATCTCGCGGTGGGTCTCATTTACTTGGATGAATGTAAACCTTAGTACGACAAAACTCAAGTACTTTTTTCACCAAATTACGAGGGAGACAATTCTGAAACCAAGACACCTCCCACAATCAACCCTCCCCCCACCATTCCAGCGGTACCGAGCACTTCGCCCAGAACGACGTAGGCAAACCCGGCTGCAAGCACCGGTTCAATTGAGAAAATGACAGCGCTCCGGGTCGGCGTTGTGTCTTTTTGATACCGGGTTTGAACGAACAAAGCGATAACAGTGGCAAAGATGATAAGATAGAGTAGCGCCCCATAGGCGCCCGCCGTTGGGTAGAACCTCACCGGCTCGAATAGAAATGCCCCGGCGAACCCAAGCACTGCGCATACCACAAACTGTGCAACGGTCAGATGCACCGGATCCTGCCCTTTGGAAAAAACATCGAGATAGACTATGTAGAGGGCGAACGTGACCGCACAGAGAAGGTTGAGACCGTCTCCGAGATTGAACTCTGAGCCAGCGGGTGACGTCAGAAGATAGAGCCCGATCGTTACCAGAAGGATGCCGATGATGTTTCCAATCTTCGGAGCTTTCCGCTCAATCACGATTTGGCAGATCGGGGTGAAGACAACCATCATCCCGGTGATAAATGCCGATTTTGAGGCTCCGGTGTACTGGAGGCCGATCGTCTGAGCAGCAAAACCGGAAAACAAGAGCAAGCCGAGAATCCCACCCTTGATGAAAGCATCTTTCGTCGTGGCGAAAACCCGCCTGGAGGCAAGAAGGGTGAAGATCACGAGTGCGAGGGAGAAACGGACTCCAATGTAGAAGAGTGGCGAAATTGTATCGAGCAGATACTTCGACAACGCAAAGGTGCTTCCCCAGATGAGGGTGATGGAGAGGAGAAACAGTTCAGCTCGTGTTCTGCTATTCATGCAAAGTTCGTCACGAAGGGCTGATCAGAAAAAAGGGGGCTGAGGCAGAATGTTTTTCTACCCCGTTCAACTATTGGGTTTCCCGTGGTTCATACGATGCAAACAGTTCTCCCCATTGCGAGGATTTCAGCCATCGGCGGAACACTCTTCGGTCCTTCAGCGGCCAGCGGTAGTAGTCGTGGTACGCTTCAGAGCCAAAGATGAAGAGATTGACCAGCGGAGTTCTGAAGAACAGGTTTTGGAATTTGCGCAACGGGCTGAACCAGAGAAGATCTCCTGCAAGGCTCGCTGCATTGTCCCCCACGGAGAATTTCCAGTTGAGATTGGAAACGTCTTCCCCGAGAACCTTGATGATACGCGGATCCCCACATCCCAGACCGCGCTCATGCGCCAGCCTGATATACGGAATGCTCATCGGATCGAATCCCATCATCTTTGCAGCAACAGCATCAATCGCCACCTGGTCTGGACTGGCGAGAATCAGGTTCTTCTCTTCCGGATACATCGTTCTGGGACCCGGTCCGTTGCCAACGGTCGTTCCATCCATCACGGCGAAGAGACCCGTATGAATCTCCTTTTGGATTGCAAGGAGGTC
This sequence comes from Bacteroidota bacterium, assembly GCA_041480785.1. Classification (GTDB taxonomy): domain Bacteria; phylum Bacteroidota; class Ignavibacteria; order UBA10030; family UBA10030; genus UBA9647. The sequence continues at coordinate 3,946 of JBGPAN010000438.1, forward strand.
AACAAGCGTCTCGTGGATCCATGAATGCGTGTAGTGTCTGTACGTATTGAGAAGGCCGCCAAATGCGTTCTTCATCGCCCCCGTCGTCGTGGTGTAGATATGGCACTTCACCGTCGGCAAATGCACGATGTTCGTCCCAAAGAAAAACTCCGGCACTCGAATGCCTTCGGGATAGATCTGATCAAGGACAAGGAGTGG
>JBGPAN010000439.1:0-4114 GCA_041480785.1 Bacteroidota bacterium
ACCCAAAAATCGCCTAACGTACACTTGTCAAAGAACTTATAAACCTATTGCTGATCGTTAACCGGACAGCAGTGCATTGAGTCATCGGTTCATTGGGTCAATGATTCAATGAAACAATGATGCAATGAAACAATGATTCAATCCCACCATTCACTTCTTTTCTATCGTAAAGCTAAAGTCTTCCATCACGGGATTCGCAAGAAGCTTCTCGCTTACTTCTTTCGTGATCTTCTCCGCTTCTTCGCGGCTTGCAGCGTCAACATTCAGCTCAACGAATTTGCCGATGCGAACGTTCCGTACCCGTTCGAAACCTAGTGAATGCGCCCCGTGTTCTACGGCCTTTCCCTGAGGATCGAGGATTGATTGTCTCAATGTTACCAGGATTTTTGAATGATACAAGTCGGTTCTCCGGCAATAGTTAGATGTCGATGCTTGAGATTTCGGCTTCGTCGTCGGCGTCTTTTTCCGCGTGCGACGTAGCCGAGCGGATCCAAATGAAAAGAGAACGCAGCACTCCGAATCCCATGAACGCCATCATCACAAGGAAGAGATAGTTCCCCATAGAAGCAATCACAACAACTCCGGCCACGAAAAACGATGCCGCTTTCCATGGATGGGCCCGCAGTCCGCGCTTTGAGAACTTCGGAAGCGTATCGTACCGCACCTTGCTCACCATCAGCAAGGAGAGAAACACCACCAGGATCACCAGTCCATCTCCGGTCCAACCGCTGAGCCCGGCGCGCTCTGTGTTGTATTGAAGCAGATAGGCACACAAGGTGATGGCAGCCGCAGGGATGGGAAGCCCTTTGAAATAATCTTTCTCAAATCCGACGAGTTGCACATTGAAACGGGCAAGTCGAATCGAACCCATGACAAGCGGCAGCGAGCTGATGATGACCCCAAGGCTGCCGAGCGTGCTTAGATGCGCCTGATAAACCAGGAATGAAGGAGCCGCACCAAAAGTGACGACATCGGAGAGGGAGTCAAGTTCAACGCCGAACTGGCTGGAAGATCGAGTGATTCTTGCCATAATTCCGTCCAGCGAATCAAAGACTCCGCCGAGGACAATGAACCAGGCGGCCATTTCAATCTTTCCTTGACTGGCGTTGACGATTGAAAGAAAACCGCAAAATGCGTTAAGAACTGTGAAAAGACTCGGGACAACCGCCCTGGTAATCTTCATACGTTGGTATCTCCACAACAACGATAGAGGGACAGATCAAAACCACATTGTCACCCCCAAAAATGCGGCGGGGCATCTCTCAGCGAACCCCATCTGAAGATGGGTCCTACCGGAGTTCTGCAAGCACCGTTTCGCCTGCAACGGTTTCATCACCGACTTTTGCCCGAACGACAGCACTTGCCGGCACGAACACATCCACCCTTGATCCGAATTTGATCATTCCGAACCGTTCACCCGCTTTTACTGTATCATCCATCTTCAGCGTGCAGACGATTCGACGGGCGACGAAACCCGCAATTTGTTTGAAAAGGACCCGGCCCCGCGGGCCCGCTATTCCGATGATCATCTGCTCGTTCTTCTCTGACGCTTTGTCCTCAAAGGCTGCGAAGTACTCGCCCTTTACGTATCGCAGATACTTCACCGTCCCACCGATGGGATTGCGGTTGACATGGACATTCAGTGGTGACATGAAAACGCTGATCACTGTAGCTCCCGTTCCGATGAACTCCTTTTCTTCGAGTTGACGGACAGCGATAATCCTACCGTCAGCGGGGCTCAGGACGAGGTTCTCCCCTGCCGGAGAGGTCCTTTCAGGATCACGGAAAAAATTGATTGTCAGGCCCAGGAATATGACCGACACCGCGACGATGCAATACTTCAGGATCCTTGGCTCGACGAAAATCAGCGAAAGCACGATCGCCAGCAGGCAGATAATGGAAACCGTAAAAAAGACGTCATAGCCGTACTTCGTTATCATTCGTCCCTGTTACTCTCGATGACTCTTAGACGTCTGAAATGTCAGATTCCTTCCATCCTGTCCCGCCCCATGGGCTCCCCAAAAAGCGTAACTGGTCATTATTCCCCACCGGCGATTTTCTCGACGGAGGTTAAGGTCCGGACAGCGTCGAATGAGAGGTATCTCGAAGTGGGGGCTGGAGCAACGCGAAGTATCAGTGCAGGGGGAATCAAGGCCTGGAGCTAGCTCGTTGTGACCGTTTTATCCTTTTGGGTAAACCTGCCTTGGATTCGTCGAACATGAATCAAAATAGGAGAGCTTCTGAAAGCTCTCGAAAGATTGCTTTGGATGAAACTCCCATAAATACATGAAAAAGTATACCGAAAAATGGGCCGAAAGTCAAGGTAAGTGGGATGTGGTGAGGGGGGAACTGGATGGTGGATAGCGAAATGTGAAGAGGAAACAGTGAAGAGTGAGACAAGTAAAGAGTAAGTGAGAGGTGACACAAGCATCAGCGACGCAATCGCTCAGCGAGCTGCAACATGAAGTTGATCTCGGTTGGTGCAACACACGGCACAAACATCATTCCGAGACATTGAGTCCTTTCTGGATCTTGTCCGCTGCCCGATCTCGTTCGACCAGGCTTACCGTTTCCCCACTTCCTCTTCAATCATCGTCACTTCATTCCAGGTCCCGTCTCGTTCGAACCGGATGGTCTTGACCTCGAATGGTCGGAACGTGAGCCGGACCGAAACGGTAGGATGCATAAGGCGAACGCTTCCCTTCGTTTCTTCTCCGACCGCCTCCTGGAATCGCATGATCAGCGCATGCGTGTCCCAAGACCTCTTGAATGTGATGAGCCTGATATTCCCCGGCTCCACACTCATGATCTCCCGTTGACCGGGAGTCTCATCGCCGATCGGGTAATGGGCAAGCGCATACGGAGGAGCACTGAGCCAATCTGCGAGTCCTGGTACTGCCTTCACAACATCCGCGGTCTCTCCGGCAATCAGGATCACCCGGAAATCGTGTACTCCCTGGTCCATATGTTTACGGTAACGCGGAGCGCTGAGGTCAAACGACCGCTCGTGGCAATACAACGCGCTCCGGAGGACAGAGAGCCGGACCTCACCATCTTTGAGATCGAAACCATACTGGCCACTGTTGACGATGCCAAGCGCAGTGGGTTTCCCGCTGACGGTCCCTCTGAGGATCATCCAGCGGCCCTGAACCTGTTCTTGCCCGTTTCGCGGCCGGACAATGGCCCCGCCGGGGACTTCGCAGAATGCATCGGATGATCGAAACGCCGTTGGGATAGAGAGCTTCAGTCTCTTGCGATCTTCGTTCCAGTGGACACGGAATCTGAATTCCAGAAACGGGAAACCCGCGTAGGCTACCGTCCGGCATACAATCCTGCTGCGGCCGCATTCGAAAGCCGCCTCCGTGATTCTCCGTATTGGACCATGCTCGAGAGTCACAAACGAACCCGGGACAAATGTGAAAGTCCCCAGTACGTTTCTGTACCTCCACTCCTCCATCCCCCACGAATCTGCAAGGTCTTCAACAAGCAACCCCTTCAGGGCTTCGCCCACAAGAACTTCCCGCCCGTTGCCGGCATCCAGATTTGTGATAAGCCCTGACTCAGAAGCAGAATATCTGACCATCGGCGATGCAGCGTCGGAGATCTTCGGACCTTCGTGCATCTCTATGCGGTAGTAGGACGCTCCGATGTGGGGCAATGTGGCGTTGAAGCAGACTTTCCTGCGCCATTCATCTGCAAGGAGAAGCGATTCGGCCGCTTCTTCCTGAACCGGGATTTCTGATCCATCGATCGCAAAAAGGCGGGCGTGCCATCGCCCCTCAAGCTTCGGCAGATGATCGATCATATACTCGAGTTCCACCGGCACCCGGTGTGCCCCGGGGTTCATGTTCAGCACCGTGACGGGGATCTCCAGGATCCGGTGCCTGCCTCTGGAGAAACCAGCCGCGGCCCCGAGACGGAGCCGCCTGGACGTCTCCGAAGATCGTCCGTAGAGATCCAGAGCATCGAGTTCGCCGGACTCGATGGATGAACCGGGGAGGATGTCGTGAAAATCGTTGAAGAGATGATCGCGACATGCATCGCGGATCTGATCGGCGGGATAGTCCTGTCCCTCTGTCCACCACGTCGCAGCGCGCAATCCTTCTGTCTGCAC
>JBGPAN010000440.1:0-4109 GCA_041480785.1 Bacteroidota bacterium
GAAGGGAATGACGTTCAACCGAGCCTTCGCTCACCTTCTGAATGTTCTGCTAGAAAACTCAGGACTCATTTTCCTCGACCCAAATGACAAGGATGTCAAGAAGTTGCTGGCTCCACTTTTTCAACGTGAGCTCGAAGAAACACCCCGATTCTGTCAACTTGTCGTGGATCAAAGCGCGGAACTAGAGAAGCACTACCATGCCCAAGTCAAGCCCAAATCCCTGAACCTCTTCTTCTTCCACCGAGGTGGCAGGTATCTCTTGGAGCCTCGTTCGGACGGGTATTCACTGAAGGGAACCCGCCAGCACTTGACCAAAGAGTTCATTACAGAAGCCGCGCACAATACGCCTGAGCTGTTTAGCTCGAACGTTGTCTTACGCCCCATTTGCCAGGATTGGCTCCTTCCCACTCTTGCGTATGTTGCTGGACCGGCAGAAGTAGCCTATTTCGCCCAACTCAAGCCGCTTTATGAGGCTGTCAGTATTCCATGTCCAATAATTTATCCGAGAGCAAGTGCAACGATTATGGAGGAGAAAGCAGAAAAAGTTTTAGAGCGCTTCTCCGTTTCACTTCTAGACCTGTTGAATGATGTCGAAAGGGTGAAGGAGAACGTCGCTGGCCAGGTTGCGGATCTCAATTTGGATGAAGTATTCGGCGGGACATTCTTGACGATTCAGGAGTCGCTTGAAGGGATAAAACCTGCAATGCAGGAAATCGACCCGACGCTTGTCGGAGCAGTGGAGAACGTCGTAAAGAAAACCGTTGCGAACATCGAGGGGCTAAAAGAGAAGGCGGTCGCCGCTCAAAAGCGGCAACACGAAGTGTCGTTGCGTCAGATCGACAAAGCAGCGAGTATCGTTTTCCCGCAGTCGAGCTTTCAGGAGCGGGAGCTCAATGTCATCTACTTCTTGAACAAATATGGCTTGGAGTTCCTTCGCTGGCTGTATGGAGAGCTGAAAATTGATCTTTTCAAGCACCAGGTTATTCGTCTCTAGAACGTTAGACCCGGCACTCCTCGGCCTGTTCCTCTTAGATCTTCTTCTCGGTTTGATGGTCGAAAAAGTGAGCCTGCGCCATATCGAATAGAAGCTCAAGCGGCTTGCCTGCCGCCGGTTCCCTAGTAGATGAGACCCGTGCGACGAACTGGCTGCCAGTTTTGTGTGTCGTGAAGTAAACGTATATCTCATTCCCCATCGGCTCAACGACTTCCACCGCCACTTTCACCTTCGTTTTAGAACCCACCGAGCTGCCGGCTCCGGCCATTTGAATGCTTTCCGGCCGTATACCCAGGAAGACATTTTGCCCGATGAGCTTTCGCAGCCTCAGCTCATCCTTTTTCTGGACGGGCAGACGGACGCCTCCGTCTTTCTCGACAAAGATCAGACCCTTCCCTTTCTCGATTGATCCATCGAGAAAATTCATCGCTGGACTTCCGATGAACCCTGCGACAAATTTGTTGGTAGGTCTCGCATAGATGTCGAGTGGAGCGTCAATCTGCTGGACAAAACCGTCCTTCATGAGCACGATCTTGTCACCCATGGTCATTGCTTCTGTTTGATCATGCGTCACATAGATCATCGTGGCCCCGAGGCGACGGTGCAGCTTCGAGATTTCAGTTCTCATCTGAACACGGAGCTTTGCATCGAGGTTGCTCAACGGTTCATCGAAGAGAAATACTTTTGGTTTGCGAACGATCGCTCTGCCAACTGCCACCCGTTGGCGTTGCCCACCTGAAAGTGCTTTCGGTTTTCGCTCGAGATATTCCTCGATCCCAAGAATCGAGGCGGCCTCGTGTACTCGTTCGTCGATCTCTTTCTTCGGAAACTTGCGCAGCTTGAGCCCAAAAGCCATGTTCTCGTAGACCGACATGTGCGGATAGAGCGCATAGTTCTGAAAGACCATCGCTATGTCCCGATCCTTGGGAGGAACGTCGTTCACCTTTTTGCCGTCGATAAACACCTCTCCGCTGGTGACCTCTTCGAGACCAGCGATCATCCGCAGCGTCGTCGATTTTCCGCAGCCTGAAGGCCCGACGAGAACCACAAATTCCCTTTCCTTCACGTCGAGGCTCATTTCGTGCACCGCGATGACGCCGCCGTCGTAGACTTTTTTCACATTTTCCAACCGAACACTTGCCACGTTGTGATTCTCCTGAGGCTACTACACGTGAATGTTGTCGAGAAGGCTCCAGAAAGCAGGGAACGAAATGTCAATGCATTCTGCGTTCTCGATAATCGTCTCGCCCGACAACGCCAATCCGGCTACACCAAAAGCCATTGCGATTCGATGGTCGCCAAAACTCTTACATCTGGCGGGAATTAATGACTTTTTGCTTTGAAATGCAAACCCATCCGGATACTCTTCCACATTCATTCCCAGGCACCGGAGGTTGGCCACGATTGCGAGAATTCGGTCAGATTCTTTGGCGCGAAGATCGGCGGCACCCCGGACGGTTAGTCCTGCTCCCGAGAGAGCAAGTGTCACTGCTATGACAGGAATTTCATCGATGAGTTCTGCGACGGCATTGGCATCCAGCCACACGTTCCCCTGTAACTCGGTGGATTTGACGAGAAGATCGCCGATAGGCTCTCCAGCAATAATTGTTTCCTCGAGTATAGAAATTGCTGCGCCGATAGAACGATAGAAGTCGAGTATCCGGGTGCGTGTAGGATTCAGCCCGACCCCGCGAATCCGCAATTCCGAATTCGGCACAATCAAGGCTGCCGAAATGAGGAAGGCCGCCGAAGAGATATCTCCTGGAACCTGGAATCTCCCTGGCTCAATCTCCCTACCCCCTTCTATTTCAACCATGTGGCCCTCGGCTGATCGGGTTGTTTTCAACCCAAGAATTCTCTCCGTATGATCGCGAGTCGCAGTTCGTTCGAAGACGCGAGTTGTTCCAGCAGCAAACAGTCCAGCCAGGAGAATCGCGGATTTTACCTGTGCGCTCGATATCGGCATCCGATATTCGATTGGCTGCAGGGGATATGCGCCAAGAATGTTGAGCGGAGCTGTGCCTTCTGGTGTTGCAGTGAAACGCGCCCCCATCAGAGTGAGAGGCTCCATGATGCGCTTCATCGGCCTCGTACGAAGAGAGTCATCGCCCGTAATCGTGGTCAAGAATGGCTGGCCTGCAAGAATTCCAGACAGTAGTCGTATCGTAGTTCCGGAGTTACCGGCATCCAAAACGACTTTTGGATTCCGAAGACCCCTCAGGCCATGTCCGTGAACACGCAGCAACGGGCCGTTCCATTCGAACTCAATCCCGAGAGCGTTCATACAGCTGCGAGTGCTCGTCGGGTCGGCAGCGTCGAGAAGACCTGCGATTTCTGATTGCCCTTTGGCCAGGGCTGCAATCATCAACGCTCGATGAGAGATTGACTTGTCCCCCGGGACGCTGACGGTGCCCCTGAGCCCTCTGGATTTGGTAATTCGCCTGTCCATTTCACCTAAAAAAAGAAATCCTCACTCCTGTTCAGCCTTGGGGGCGTGGATGGTGTGAGGATTTGTGATCCGCGGAACCGCAATGGTTTTAGTGTCTGTTGTGGTCCGAATGACCGCGGTCGCGCGGCGACTTGTCGCGTCGTTCACGAGCTTTCTTCATTTCCTCATAGGCGTTCTCGCCACCAGGTAGAAGCGCTTTTCGACTGAGATTGAGTCGGCCCTCAGAATCGATCTGCATCAGCTTCACCTCCAGCGTATCACCAATCTTGAAGAGGTCGTCAACCCTTTCGACGCGTTTTGTATCGAGCTGGGAGATGTGCACTAATCCTTCTCTTCCAGGAAGGATCTCAACGAATGCACCGAACTCCATGATCTTCTTTACGGTCGCTGTGTAGGTCTTGCCCACTTCGGGCAATTCCGTGATCCGGCGGATTGCATCCATCGCTTTGTCGGCCGACTCCTTTAGCACTGCTGCGACAGTCACGGTACCGTCATCTTCAATATTGATTTCGGCACCACTGTCTTTGACAAGCTGCCGGATGTTCTTGCCACCGGGTCCAATGATCATTCCGATCATATCCACGGGGACCTTGATCGTTTGGAGTCGTGGCGCGTACGGAGAGAGATCGGGGCGCGGCTGTGCAATTGTCTGGCTCATCACATTGA
>JBGPAN010000441.1:0-4107 GCA_041480785.1 Bacteroidota bacterium
CGCTTCGGATCGACGCGGTTCTTCTCGTGATCCAATTCGTGACGTAACTCGTGAGCGAGTTCCTTGGAGAGCACGGCAAAGTTGGTGATGAAATTCAGCGGATTCTTGATCTCATGGGCAATGCCTGCCGTCAACTGGCCGAGCGATGCCATCTTCTCGGAGAGCACCAACTGATGCTGGGCGTCCTTAAGATTCGTCAACGTTCGCTGAAGTTCCTCGGTCCTCTTGTTCACCAGCGATTCGAGATCTGCCTCACGCTGCTTCAGACTGCGCACACGCCAGTAGTAGATGGAAGGTCCCGTCGTCAAAAATACCAGGAGGGCGATCGCTAGAAACCATTTCGTCTGGTAGAAATACGGTTTCAGCTCGAAGCCGAGCGCTGCCCCCTTTTCATTCCATATCCCATCGCTGTTTGCAGCGATCACGCGGAATGTGTACTCGCCCGGTGAGACGTTTGTATAGTATGCCTCGCGCCTGCCGCCAGCATCGATCCACTCGGGGTCGGCTCCTTCGAGTTTGTATTTGAAGCGGACTTTGTCACCGCCGATGTAGCTGAGCCCTGCGTAGTGGAATTCAAGGCGATTTGTTCCGGCGGAGAGGCTGACGTTTCCGGTGAGGTTCTTCGACGTTCCATCGGCAAGGAGTCTTTCAATGACAACAGGAGGAGGTAACGGATTGAGCTTGATATCAAGGGGGTTTACGATGACAACCCCTTTTACACTGGAGAAGGCAAGTCGGCCGTCGCGAAGTTGAAATCCGGATGGAGTGTACCCGCCGTTGCACTCCCGGCTTTCCATTCCATCCGGCTCGCCATAGGACGTACAATGGACCATCGTGGATTTCCCGTCCGCGACATCATTGAGTTCCTTTTTGCTCACGCGGAAAACTCCTTTGTTGCAAGACGACCAGAGATAACCCTGGCTGTCCTCGAACAGGACATATCCGTTGAAATCGAATAGGCCCTGCTTCGGAGAGATCATGCTGAATTTTCCATCCTTGTACCGCGCGATGCCGTGACTGGATACCCCGAGCCAAATGTAGCCGTCCTTGTCTTCGTAGAAAGACTGAACCCAGTTGCCTTCAAAGCCATCTTCCGCGGTGACACGACGGGCCTTTCCATCCTTGAACCAATACAGGTTCCCAATGCAGGCGATCCAAAGCATTCCTCTGCTGTCTTCCCAGATATCCTGGATGAAGTTCGGCCGGTTGGCGGTGCTGTCGATCCTGAAAAACGGAATGAATTTGTTTCCTTGTGCCGTGAAGACGCGATTGAATGACGCAACGAGAAATGAGCCGGATTTGAGCTGTACCATTGCATTTCCAAGGGGTTCCATGCCAATGGCCGTTTGCTTGGAGTGGGAAGTGAAAACTCCATTCTTGAATGAGACAAGTCCCCGTGTTGTTGATATCCAAACATTTCCATCTTTGTCCTCCGCAAGATCGCGCACGTCGTTTGCCGGCAGTCCGTTCTTGGATGTGTACGAGGTAACGGCGCCGTCCTTGAACCGGTCCAACCCTGCTGAATTCGAACCGATCCAAAGAGCCCCTTTGCTGTCCTCGATCACAGGCTGTACGTTGTCGAAGGTCAATCCTGTTCGAGCAGAGTACGTGATGAAGTTGGCGTTTCGAAACCGATCGATCCCACCTCCGAATGTGCCCAACCAGATGCTCCCCTCACGGTCGATGAACATCTTTTCCACCCCGTTGTCAGACAAGCCATCATCTTGCTTGTAGCTCTCGAACTTGCCATTCGCATATCTCTTGATACCTTTGCCTGTCACGAGCCACAGGCTCCCCTCGTTGTCCTCGCGGATTCCCAAAATTGTGTTCTCATCGGGATCGGTCGAGGCGCTGATGGAAAGAAATCGTCCGTTCTGGAACCGAGACAATCCGCTCGCCGTGGCAAACCAGATATCTCCCTTTGAGTCCTGATAGACGTCATTCACTGTGAGACTAGACAATCCGTCTTTCTTTGTATAAAGCTTGCTCGAGCCCCCAGAATAGGCGAGAATGCCGCGCGGCGTGTGCATCCACAACGTCCCACTCTTGTCTTCAAAGATGTTGCTGAAGTCATACACTCTATTGAATGTCGTGTCCGGAAAAGCAGGAGTTCCTGTCAGAACCTCAATTTTGCCATGAGTGTACCTCGCCAACCCTCTGGCGGTGCTGATCCACAGATCGTTCTTCCTGTCAAGACCCAATGAGTAGACGCTGTCACTAGGCAAACCGTCTTTCACAGTGTAATTTGAAAACTTTCCGCCTTTGAAATAACTCAAGCCCCGAAGTGTTCCGAACCAGATTCCTCCCTCTTTGTCCACCGCCGGGACATTCAATGAATTGTTGGGAAGTCCGTTTGCCGTGGTGAAATGCGTAAAAACCCCGTTTTGATAACGTGTTATGCCAGGGGCAAATCCTTGTACTCGTATCCAAAGGGCACCGGTGCTGTCTTCGACAAAGCGCAGGATCCATGAATCAGGCAGCGCATCAGTGTTGGCGCGATCGAAGACTGTGAACTGCACGCCGTCAAAGCGGGCCAAGCCTTCTTGAGTGGCAAACCAGAGATATCCGTCTTTCGTCTGGATGATGTCGGAGGCGGAGTTTTGAGGAAATCCGTTTTGGGTCGTCCATCTGTCGTGAACGTACTGCTTAATGGATTTCTTCTGTCCGAGGGAACTGACGGAGAACAAGCCCGTCAGGAGGATGATCAACAAAATCGACGAACGAAGAGATCTTGCTTGAACAAATTCTTCAGGTACGGTTGTTGGCATGGGTACCGGTGCCTTTTAGGTTGTGGCGTCAGAGAACAGGATAGCTAATGAAGACAGAACAGCACCCACGCCAATTGCGTTCCCAGGAATGCGTATATGAGGCTGATTAATAAGGGGATTGTGCGGTTGACTGCGTCCGGCGTTACCGCGAAGCGGAGGAATAAGGGGAAATGGCACCTTCAGCGGCTCAGTCCCTCGACCAGGTGGTCTCTATCGTTACGCTGCCGTCGAAGCCGAGGGCATCAGTCACGAAAAACCTCTATATTGGTCACATCCGCACCGATATACACCTCGTTGCCACAAAACAGGGAATCCTCTTATGAAAACACTATTTCTCACCAGTGCCATCGTGTGTCTTGTTTCGTTCGTTGCAGCGCAAGAACAGAAGAAGGAGCCGACAAGCATGAACCCATTCTTCATGAAATACAACACTCCATTTGAGACTCCACCCTTCAACTTGATCAAGAATGAGCACTTCATGCCCGCGTTCCTGAAAGGAATGGAGGAGCAGAAAGAAGAGATCGATGCGATCGTCACCGATGCGGAACCGCCGTCATTCAAGAATACGGTCGAGGCACTCGAGCGGAGCGGATTGTCACTGGATATGGCGAGCAATGTCTTCTACGGCCTGCAAGGTGCGAATACAAATGACGACATCCAGAAGATCGCTAACGATGTCGCCCCACTCCTGTCGAAACACCGCGATGACATCAATCTCAACGAGAAACTCTTTCAGCGTGTCAAGGCTGCGTACGAGCAGCGAGCGAAGCTGGGGCTGAATCCCGAGCAAACCAAACTGCACGATGATATGTACAAGAACTTCGTTCGGGGAGGAGCGAATCTTCCTCCCGAGAAGAAGGAGCGATTCCGCAAGATTAACGAAGAGCTGTCTCTGTTAGGTTTGAAATTCGATGAAAATGTCCTGAAGGAGACAAACAGCTTCAAGCTTGTCATCGAGAAGAAGGAGGACCTCGACGGCCTTCCCCAGAGCGTCGTCGATGGCGCAGCTGATGCAGCGAAAAAGGCGGGGTTGGAGGGGAAATGGGTGTTCACGGTCCAAAAGCCGAGCATGATTCCGTTCCTTCAGTACGCGAAGAACCGTGCATTACGGGAGAAACTCCTCAATGCGTACATCATGCGCGGTGACCACAACAACGAATTCGACAACAAAGCTGTTGTATCGAAGATGGCGTCGCTACGCGTTGAGCGGGCGCAGCTCCTTGGCTACAAGACTCACGCTGACTACGTCGAAGAGAAGAACATGTCAAAGACTCCCGCGGCTGTTTACGAATTGCTGAACAAGCTTTGGGAGCCAGCGCTGAAGAATGCCATGAAGGAG